>VGDA01000036.1 GCA_016869915.1 Alphaproteobacteria bacterium | reverse complement strand
GATCCCGATTGCCCGCGGCGGTCGGCTTGCGCTCGCTCATGCGCGTCTGCATCCGTGAATCGAGCGGCAGGACGTTGTACTTGCCGGCCTCCACCCACCACTGGTCGATCAGCTCGCGCAGCTTGCCCGGATGCGTCGCCGCGAGATCGGTGCATTCCGAGAAATCCTCGGCGACGTGGTAGAGCTCCCAGGTCTGCGCGGCCAGCGTCTCGGCGGTCAGCGGCCCGCCCTGCGGCTGCTCGACCACCGCCTTCCAGCCATCGGCCCAGAGCGCGCGCGAGCCGATCATCTCGTAATACTGCACCCGCTTGCGCGTCGGCGCCTCGCCGTCGGCGAAGCTGTGCGCGAAGCTGACGCCTTCCAGAGGCCGCTGCGCGATGTTGTTGAGCATCGCCGGTGCCTGCAGCCCCAGCGCCTCGAGGATCGTCGGCGTGATGTCCACGACATGCGTGTACTGGCCGCGCACCTCGCCGCGCCCCGAAATTCCCTTGGGCCAGGAGACGACCAGCGGATCGCTCATCCCGCCCTGATGCAGATAGCGCTTCCAGCGGCGCAGCGGCGTGTTCCCCGCCCAGGCCCAGCCCCAGGCATAATTGGGATAGGACCGCACGCTGCCCCAGTCGTCGAGATGCTTCAGGTTCTGCTCGACGCTGGCCTCGACGCGATTGGGGAATTGCAGCTCGTTGAACGAGCCGTGCACGCCGCCCTCGGAGCTGGCGCCGTTGTCGGAGGCCAGCATGACCAGCGTGTTGTCGAGCTCGCCCAGCTGCGCCAGATGGTCGAGCACGCGACCGACATGGTGGTCGGTCTGCTCGAGGAACGCGGCATAGACCTCGTGCTGGCGCGCATAGAGCCGCTTCGCGTCGTCCGAGAGCGAGTCCCAGGCCGGCACCCATTCGGGGCGCGGAGAAAGCTGCGTGTTCTTCGGCACTATGCCCATCGCGAGCTGACGCGCGAAGACCTCCTCGCGCCACTTGTCCCAGCCCTGGTCGAAGCGCCCGCGATAGCGTTCGATCCATGCGGGCTCGACATGGTGCGGCGCGTGCCCCGCCCCCAGGCAGTAATACATGAAGAAGGGCTTGTCCGGCGCGACGACGCGCAGGTCGTTGAGATAGGTGATCGCCTGGTCCGCCAGGTCGGCGTTGAGATGATAGCCCTCCTCCCAGCTGCGCGGCGGATCGATGTAGTGGTTGTCATGCGCGAGCGTCGGCGACCAGTGGTTGGTCTTGCCGCCGATGAAGCCGTAGAAGCGCTCGAAGCCGCGCGCGAGCGGCCAGCGCGCCTTCGACGCGCCCGACGCGTATTCGCTGGCCAGCGTCAGATGCCATTTGCCGATGGCGAAGGTCGCGTAGCCCTCGGCCAGCAGCATCTCCGACAGGAAGCCGTGCTCGCGCGGGATCGAGCCGTTGTAGCCGGGAAACCCGGTCGACATGTCCTGGATGATGCCGACGCCGTTCGAGTGATGATTGCGTCCGGTCAGCAGGCAGGCCCGCGTCGGCGAGCAGATCGCCGTCGTGTGGAAGTCGCGATAGCGCAGGCCGGTCGCGGCCAGACGATCGAAGCTGGGCGTGGCGATGGTCGAGCCGAAGCAGCCGACCTGCGCGAACCCCACATCGTCGAGCAGGAAGACGAGGACGTTGGGCGCGCCCTTGCGCGCGCGCCTGGCCACCGGCCAGGCCGGCTCGGATTCCGCGACCGTGCGGCCGATGCGCCCGGTGAAGGGGCTGCCTTCGGGATAGGTCTTCAACTCGCTCATCTCGTCTCTCCACTTCAAGCCGCGACGCACAACGCGGGACGGAGCCCGGATTACCCCAACCCTACCGGAAAGCGGCGCGGTAGAAGGCCCAGTGCCGGTCGCCCAGCGCCTCCAGCACGGCCATCGGGTCATGCCCCACGCCCGGCAGGACGATCCAAGCGTGGGGGATGCCGAGCCGCTCGAGGTGCTCGTGGAAAGCCTCGTTTTTGGCATAGGTCTCGTCGCGATCGCCGATCACCATCCTCACCCGCGACTCGCGGGCGATACGCTCGGCATTGTCGGCGGCATGCCGACTTGGGCTGACCACCCTGAAATTCGCCCGATCGCCGCCATAGACTGCCTGCAGCGGCCCTGCGCCAATGATCGACACGGCGCCGAACAGCTCGGGAAACTTGAAGCCCAGACGCGCCGCGCCGTAGCCCCCCATGCTGAAGCCGTCGAGCAGTCGACCCTCGCGGGCGGCGACCGTGCGATAGGTCGCGTCGACGTGACCGACGAGGTCGCGCACGATCACGGTCTCCATCGGGACCGTTCCGCTCATCCAGTCGACATACATCCCCATGCGCAATCCGTTGACGAACACCACCAGCATCGGCGGGACCTGGCCCGCCTCTATGGCGGCATCGACCAGGCGCGCGAGGGGGAGGATGCCCGGCACCCCACCGCCGGACCCGTGCAGCCAATACACCACCGGATAGCGGCGGCCGCCGGGTTGCGCATGGGCGGCGGGAACGTAGAGGTGGAAGCTCACCCGCGTGCCTGCGGCCGGGCTGTGGAAGGCCTGGTACGACACGCGCGGCGCGACGGCTGCGGGCGTGCGCCATTCTACGGTCGCCTGCGCGCGCGCAGGGGGCACGGCGAGCGCGAGGCCCGGAACCGCCAAGGAGAGAAAGCTGCGCCTAGAAGGCATCCGATGCACGAGAGCGGATACTTGCGCAGATACCTGCTGGTCCTGCAACGATCCCGGGGATGACCAGCCGCTCCGGACGACGCGAACTGGCCACGGATTGCCGCTCGCGGTTCCGGCGGTGCGAAGGCGCGCTTCGAGCGCGCCCTGGGACTGCCTGCAAGGGACCCGGCCATGCCTGCCTGGCAAGCGGGCCCGATCAGTCGCGCATCGCTCGCTACGCGACGGCTCGCTCTCGACCCGGACGTTAGAGCCGGTGCTCGAAGGCCTCGACGCGCGGTCCTGTTCGCCTCGTGCGTCGCTTCCTTCGACGCGCATCGCCCGAACTCGAACCTTGACCTGCTGGCGCGGGACCGTGCGTAGTTCGGGCGGATGCCGCCCTCGTGGCGGCTTGGCCCGGGAAAGAGCTCCCCCGATGGTTCCGGAGACCGGGTCAGGAAATGCGAGCGGGCTCTCGGGGGCACGCGAGACACCAACCGAGGGAGGAAAAAAATGCCCGCAAGACACCTGACGATCGCCTGTGCATCCTTCGCCGCGGCGCTGGCCCTCGTCCAGCCCTCGGCCGCGGCATGGCCGGAGAAGCCGGTCCGCGTCACCGTTCCCTTCGGGCCGGGAGGGACGACCGACATCCTCACCCGCAACATCCAGAAGATCGTGCAGGACAAGAGCCTGCTGCCCCACCCCCTGACCGTGATCAATGTCGGCGGCCATTTTTCGGTCGGCTCGACCCAGGTCAAGAACGCGGCGCCGGATGGCTACACCTTCCTGGTGATCCACTCGGCGCTGCTGTCGGGCGAGGTCGTCGCGCCGCAGCGCAACCTGTCCTACCGCGACTTCGAGCCGGTCGCGCTTACCGGCGGGTTCTGCCTGCACCCGATCGTGCGCAAGGATTCGCCCTACCGGACGCTCAAGGAGCTTCTCGACGCGGCCAAGGCCAGCCCCAGCACGATCACCATGGGCGTCAATATCGGCGCGCTCAACCACATGATGGGCGTGTTCATGGAGCAGGGCTATCCCGGCGCCAAGTTCCGCTTCGTCCAGATCGGCGGCGGCGGCGAGAACTACGCGGCGATCACCGGCGGCCAGACGCAGTCCACGGTCCTGTCGAGTTCCGAATACCAGAGCTACAAGGCGGGCAACATCCGCGCGCTGGCCTATTCCGGCCCGCAGCGCCTGTCGCTGGAACCCGAGATCCCGACCGCGCGCGAACTCGGGCTCGGCTTCGAGTACTGCATCGAGAATTACTGGTTCGCCCCGAAGGGAACCCCGCGCGAAGCGATCGACGGCATGGCCGACATGCTCGCCAAGGCCGTCCGCCTGCCCGAGATGAAGGAGTTCTTCGACCGCCAGGCGCAGACCGACCAGTTCATGCGCGGCGAGGAGTTCCGCAAGCGACTGGACGACGAGTTCAAGGCGATCGAACCCGTCGCCAGGGCCTCCATTCCGCGCTGAGAGGCGACGATGGACCGCAACGCCACGCGCTGGGAATTCGGGACGGGCGCCGCCGCGATCGCGATCGCGGCGGCGTTCCTCTGGGATTCGCGCAAGCTGGGGCCCGGGATCTTCGAGCCGATCGGTCCCGCCCCCGTGCCGCGCGCGGTCGCATGGATCGTCATCGCGCTGGCCGGCGCCATGACGCTGCGCGCCGGCTGGCGCCTCGCGCAGGGCGCGGCGCCGCCGCCCGACGATCCCGGCTACGTGCCGCGCCCCTGGGCGGCGGCGGCGCTGATGGCGGGGACCTGCGCCTATGTCGCGGCGATGGGGCTCGGAGTCGCCAGCTACGCCCCGGCGACGATCGCGTTCCTCGCGCTCTCCATCTGGTTCCTCGCCGATTTCCGGCGCGCCGCGCTGCCCGCGATCCTCGCGATCGCGGTCGTGCTCGGCTTCGGCCTGCGCCACGTTTTCACCAAGATCCTCGTCACCGATCTTCCCTGAGGCGCGATCATGGACCTCGGCAGCGCCATCCTCAGCCTCTTCACGCCGTGGCCCTTCTTCCTCATGGCGCTCGGGACGGGCCTCGGGATCATCGTCGGCGCGATCCCCGGCCTCACCGGCTCGATGCTGATCGCCCTGGCCCTGCCGATCACCTTCTACATGACGCCGATCGACGCCATGAACCTTCTGGTGTCGATGTATACGGGGTCGATCACCGGCGGCCTCATCTCCGCCACGCTGCTGCGCATGCCGGGCACGCCGGCGAACGTGATGACCACCTTCGACGGCCATCCGATGGCGAAGGCGGGCATGGCCGGACGCGCGCTCGGCCTCGGGATCGGCGCATCGACCTTCGGCGCGCTCTTCGCCTGGGTGGCGCTGGCGACGATCACGGAGCCGCTGTCGCGCATCGCAAACCGTTTCGGCCCCTTCGACTACTTCGCCCTAGTGATCATGGCGCTCGTGCTGATCGCATCGGTCAGCCAGGGGTCGCTGCTCAAGGGACTGCTGTCCGGCGCGCTCGGTGCGCTGTTCAGCTTTCCGGGATCAGACGCCAATAGCGGCGAGATGCGTTTCACCTTCGACTGGTGGCAGTTGCAGGGCGGCCTCGACAACCTGCCCGTCCTGGTCGGCGTCTTCGCGGTCGGCACCTGCATCGCCGACGCTGTATCGATCCGCGAGCGCGGCGACACGATCGCCTATGCGCGCAAGGGCATCCTGATGGGGCTCGGCGACTGGATCGCGCAGCGCTGGAACCTGCTGCGCTCCGCCGCCATCGGCACCTGGATCGGCATCCTGCCCGGGATCGGCGCGAATGTGGGGTCGGTCGTCGCCTACACGGTCGCCAAGAACATGTCCGCCGAGCCGGAGAAATTCGGCACCGGCCATCCCGACGGCATCGTCGCGTCGGAGGCCGCCAACAACGCCACGGTCGGCGGGGCGCTGATCCCGCTGATCGCGATGGGCATTCCCGGCAGCGTCATCGACGTCTTCCTGATGAGCGCGCTCCTCATCCACGGCATCCAGCCGGGCCCGCTGCTGTTCCAGTCGAAGCCCGAGATCGTCAACATGATCATCGCGGCCTGCCTCGTCTCGACCGTCGCGATGTGGGTGATGATGACGGCCAGCGCCGGAATGCTGGCGCGGCTGATGCTGGTGCCGAAGGCCTATGTGCTGCCGATCGTGCTGGTCTTCTGCGTGGTCGGCGTCTTCGCCTCCAACAGCCGCATGTTCGAGGTCTGGGTGATGCTCGCCTTCGGCGTCGCCGGCTTCGCGATGGAGCGCGCGAAGATCCCGCTCGGTCCCTTCGTGATCGGCTTCATTCTCGCGCCGCTGGCGGAATCCAAGTTCCGTTCGGGCATGATGATGACCGCCGGCGACTGGACCCCGGTCTTCACCCAGCCCTTCCCCGCGGCGATGCTGCTGACGTCGCTCGTCCTGCTCGCCTGGCCCGGGTTTTCGGCCTGGCGACGCCGGCGCGTCGCCACCGCATGACTGCGGCTGAAGCCCGCAGGACGGTCGCGGGGCCGTGATGAGAGCGGCGATGGCCCTCGCCGCCGGCCTTGGAACCCTGGCACTGCTCGCGGGGCTCGCCTTCGCCGCCCTCGGCCCGGAGCGCGCCTGGGGCGTCTTCGGGCCGGCCGACCTGGGAGCGGTCGACTTCGCGCGGCTGCAGAGACGCAACTCGCCAAATGACGCGCTTGCCGCGCCCCCAGGCTTCGCCGGCACGGCGCGCGCGGATGTCACCTCCCCGGTCTTCGCGCTCGACGCGCGGGCGCTGCGCGCCGCAATGGCCCGCGCCCTGGCGGCGGAGGAGTCGCTCCAGCGCGTCGACGTCGACGCGCGCGCAGGCACCGAACGCTACGTCCAGCGCACGCGGTTGCTCGGCTTCCCGGACACGATCGATGTCCTCTATGTCGACCTGCCCGACGACCACAGCACGCTGGCGCTCTATTCGCGCTCCCGGATCGGCTACGGCGACCTCGGCGCCAACCGCGCCCGGCTGGAACGCTGGCTGGCGCGCCTGACCTCTGTCGCGCCGGTCGCGCGCTGACGGCCGGCGACGACGGGGCGCAGCGGGCCTAGCGCCGCTGCGCCCCGACGCGATCGAAGACGATAAGAACGACGGCGCCGACGATGGCGGCCATGGCGAGGAGCATCGCGACGGTGAGCGGCTCGCCGGCCGCGAAATGCCCGATCAGCACCGCGACCACCGGGTTCACGAAGGCATAGGTGGAGATGCGCGTCGGCGGCTCGTGGCGCGTCAGCCAGACGAAGGCGCCGAAGCCGCAGAACGTGCCGAAGACGAGGAGGTAGGCGATCCCCGCCAGCGAGCGCAGCGACGCGCGCTCCAGCATGCCCGGCTCTACCTGCCCGAAGGCGAAGCCGAGCAGAAGCAGGACGCAGCCGCCCACCAGGAGCTGCGAGCCGGCGTTGACGAGCAGGCTTGGCGGCCGGGGCAGCCGCGTGGCGAGCACCGTGCCGAGCGCCCAGCTGGCCGCGCCGAGCAGCGTGATCCCCGCGTAGAACGGGTCGGCCATGCCGAGCGCGGCACCGCCATTCACGAGAAGCGCGACGCCCGCCACGCCGATGCCGACGCCGAGCGCCGTGCGCGCGCTGGGCCGTCCGCCGCCCAGCGCCCAGAGAGAGAGCGGCACGAAGAAGGGGATGGTCGCGATCAGCAGGGCCGCCACGCCGGAAGGCAGGCGCGTCTGCGCCGTGGCGAGCAGCCCCTGGTTGCCCGCGAAGAAGAGCGTGCCGACGAGAGCCGCCGCCGCCAGTTCCCGCCGCGTCGGCATGCGCGCGCGCAGGGCGAAGGCGAGCGCGAGCATGCAGGCGCCACCCACGACGCTGCGCCCGCCCATGGCCAGCGCGGGCGGCACGGTCTCAACCGCCCACTTGATCGCGAGATAGGTCGAGCCCCAGAGGAAATAGATGGCGGCGTAGGCGAGCAGCAGCCGCCAGGCGGGTGGCCTCACGTCGATGTCATCGCGCCAGGCGCCGGAGCTCAACCCATTGCCGCCCGAGGATCGCGGCTGCGATCCCGAAGCCGGCGAGGTCGGTGGCCCAGCCGGGCTTGATCAGCAGCAGCGCCGCGACGACCAGCGCAACGCTCTCCCAGGGCCGGCAGTCGCGCAGCAGGTGCCCGTGCAAGCCCGCGGCGAGCAGCAGGCAGCCAGCGGTCCCGGTGACGACCGCGCTGGCGATCGCGGGCCAATCGCCGATCATCAGCATCGCGGGCTCGTAGACGAACATGAAGGGCACGATGAAGCCGGCGGCGCCGATGCGCACCGCCGCCCAGCCCGCCTCCCAGAGATCCGCCTTCGCCAGCGACGCCGCCGCGAAGACGGCGAGCGCCACCGGCGGCGTGATCGCCGAGAGGATCGCGAAATAGAAGGCGAACATATGCGCCGCCGGCTCGATCGCGCCGAGCTTGATCAGCGCCGGCACCAGCAGCGACACCATGATGATGTAGGCGGGCGTGGTCGGCATGCCCATGCCGAGAACGATCCCGGCCATCGCGGTGACGACCAGCGCGATGAAGAGGCTGCTCTGGGCGACTTGCAGCACGACCTGGGTGAAGGTGATGCCGAGCCCGGTCAGGGCGACGATGCCGATGATGATGCCCGCGCAGGCGCAGGCCATCGCCACCGACAGCGCGCCCTTCGCGCCCTCGATCAGCGCGTCCAGGACCATGCCGGCGCGCAGCGGGGCGCGGGTGTTCGCCCGCAGCATCGCCACGGGGAAGCAGGCGAGCGTCGCGACCAGCGCGGCCAGCGGCGAGGACCAGCCCGTGAACATCATGAACAGGATGATCGCGACGGGGATGAAGAGATGGCCGCGCTCGCGCAGCACGGCGCCCAGCCGCGGGCACTCCGCGCGCGGCAGGCCGACGAGGCCGCGGCGCTTCGCCTCGAAATGCACCGCACCGAAGCAGGCAACGTAGTAGAGCAGCGCCGGGATCAGCGCCCAGAGCGTGATCTGGAAATAGCTGGTGCGCAGGAACTCGGCCATCACGAAGGCGGCGGCGCCCATCACCGGCGGCATGATCTGGCCGCCGGTCGAGGCCACCGCCTCGACGCCCGCGGCGAAGGCCGGGCGGAAGCCGGTGCGCTTCATCAGCGGGATGGTGATCGGCCCGTCGACCATGACATTGGCGACCGCCGAGCCGGAGATCGTGCCGAACAGCGAGGAGCTGACGACCGCGACCTTGCCCGGGCCGCCCGCCTGGCGACCAGTCAGCGACAGCGCGAAATCCATGAAGAGCTGGCCGGTGCCGGTCTTCTCCATGAAGGCGCCGAAGACGACGAAGACCATCACGTAGGCGGCCGAGACCTGGAGCGTCGAGCCGAAGATCCCCTCGGTGGTCAGGTAGAGCTGGTCGAGCGTGGTGCGCCAGTCGATCTTCGCCCAGAGCAGCGCGTAGGCGAGGAAGACGATCGCCGTCAGCGGCAGCGCCCAGCCGAGCACGCGCCGCGTCGCCTCGATCACCACCACGACGCCGATGGCCGCCACGACGAGGTCGAGCGTCGTGGGATCGTCGACATAGGGCATGCGATCGGTGAGGTAGCGGTCGAAGACGATGGGGTAGGAGACCACCGCGACCGCGATCGCCAGCACCGCGAGGTCGGGCAGACCGGGGTTCCCCATGCCGCGCGCGCTGCGCAGCGGATAGATCAGGAAGACCAGGACGACCGCGAAGAGCAGGTGCCCGGCGCGATAGATGATCGCGCTCGGCGGGCCGGTCCAGACCCAGGGAAAGCTCGAGCGCGGATCGTAGCCGGTGGCCTGCGCGAAATGCTCGACCGCGGGCCCGCCGCCGATGATCCAGAGATGGTAGAGCGACATCGCCACGCCGATGCCGCTCACCACCCACATCGTCCAGCGCCGATAGGCGCCGGTCTGTCCGGGATCGACTTCGCTCAAGCGGCAGGCCCCCCGAAACCCGCGCGCGGCCTCAGGAGCCGACCTTCACGCCCTGTTCGGCGTAGAAGCGCACGGCGCCGGGATGGAACTTCACGCCGATATCGACCGCCATCTCCTTGGGGCCCACGCCCTCCATCGCCTTGTTGACGAGGACGAGGTCGCGGAAATTGTCTTGGATCGCCTTCATCATCGCGTGGACGCGCGCGTCCGGCAGCTTGCACGAGACGACCAGGTGCGCGGCGTAGCCGATCTTGGTCACCGGCGCGGTCTGCTTGGGATAGGTGTTGGCGGGCAGGTCGATGCCGTAGTAGCCGGCGTTGAGCTTGCGCATGCCCTCGAGCGAATCACGCAGATCGAGCATGCGGATGTCGCGCGACGACGCGAGGTCCATGACCGACGACGCCGGGATGGTGGTGCCCAGCGTGAAGATCTGCGCCTGCCCGTCCTTCAGCAGCGACGCGGCGTCGGTGTAGGACGGCAGGAAGCTGGCGCGCATGTCCTCGTATCTCAGGCCGTGGACCTCGAGGATCTGCTTGGTGATCGCCTCGGCGGTGTTGCCGCGCGTCTGCACCGCGAGGCCCTTGCCCCGGAAGTCGCGGATCGAATTGATCCCGGAATCGGCGTTGACGACAATCTGGAAATACTGCGGGTAGAGCGTCGCCAGCTGGCAGACATTGGTCGTCTTGCGCGGGAACGGCGCGACGCCGTTGATGCCGTCGACGGTGGAGATCGAATTGCCGAAGCCGATCTCGGCCTTGTCCTCGTCGATCGCGCGGACATTGGCGATGCCGGCGCCGGGCAGCGTCTGGATGGTGACGCCGGGGATCGCCTTCTCCCAGATGTTCTTGAGCGCGCCGCCAAGCGGCACCCAGACGCCGCCCTGCGGGCCCGTCATCAGGCGCAGCGTGTCCTGGGCGGCGGCCGGCGTCGCGGCGAAGGCGAAGGCGGCAAGGCCGGCGGCGAAGAGCGTCGTCTTGGTCATGTGGTTTCCTCCCTCGGGGGTTTGGGGCGGAGGATAGACCGCCCGCGCTCACCTGTCGCGCGGCACCGCGCGTGTCTTGCGCCTCCGTGGCGGCCGGACGAGGGCGCGCAGCCGCGCCGTCGTGGCGTCGCGGTCGATGCGCGACGCGGCGACGTCGAGGACGAGGGCTTCCCATGCATCGATGTCGCCAAGGCCAGCGTCGCCGGTGCCGAGAAGCCCGTTCCGCTCCATGAAGACGAGGCAGGCGGCGAGCGCCGTGCGCTTGTTCCCGTCCACGAAAGGATGGTTGCGGCAGATGTAGAACAGGTAGGCGGCGGCGACCTCGACGGGATCGGACATCACGGGCACGCCGCCATAGGTCGCCTGCGGCGCGGCTACCGCCGACTCCAGCAATGTCTGCTCCCGGATCCCGGATCCGCCACCATGCGCCGCCAGCACCTCGCGATGGATCGCGAGGACGGCGGAGACATTGAGATGGACGAGCTCGCCCTTCAAGCGAGCCGGCGGAACAGGGCGTCGTTGGCGCGGATGATCCTGCGCGCCGCCACCCCCGCCTCGTCGGCGGCGATCGCGGGTCGCACCGGCACGAGCGACACCGTCCCGCTCTCATGCACCTCGACATTGACCTTGTCGCCCACCTTGAGGTGGGCGAGGTCGAGGAGGGCCGCGTCGAGGATCAGGCCGGCGGAGTTGCCGACCTTCGTGATTGTCTTGATCATGGGGCAGAAAACTATGTTTTACCGCCCGCCCCGTCAATGGATCTCGGGCTCGGGGATGGGCGCGTTGCCCTCCAGGAAGTCGAAGTCGCAGCCCTTGTCCGCCTGCGTCACGTGCTTCGCGAACATCTGGCCGTAGCCGCGGGGATAGATCGCCTGCCTGGGCTTCCAGGCCGCGCGGCGCCGCGCGAGCTCGTCCTCCGGCACCTTCAGGGTCAGCGTGCGGTTCGGCACGTCGAGGGCGATGACGTCGCCGGTCCGGACGAGCGCCAGCGGCCCGCCGATCGCCGCCTCCGGCGCCACGTGCAGGATGCAGGCGCCGTAGCTGGTGCCCGACATGCGCCCGTCGGAGATGCGCACCATGTCGCGCACGCCCTGCTCCAGCAGCTTCTTCGGGATCGGCAGCATGCCCCATTCCGGGAAGCCGGGGCCGCCCAGCGGGCCGGCGTTCTTGAGCACGAGGACCGAGTCCTTCGTCACTGGCAGGTCGGGGTCGTCCATGCGCGCGGCCATCTCGTTGTAGTCCTCGAAGACCATGGCCGGCCCCTCGTGGACGAGCAGGTCCTTCTGCGCCGCCGCGTGCTTGATGACCGCGCCGTCGGGGCAGAGGTTGCCGCGCAGCACGGCGAGGCCGCCCTCGGCGGCCAGCGGCGCCTCGCGCGGCATGATGACGTCGTCGTCGTGGACCTTCGCGCCCTCGAGCTCCTCGCCCAGCGTGCGGCCGCCGACGGTCACGCAGTCGAGGTGCAGCAGGTCCTTGAGCCGCGCCATCATCGCGGGCAGGCCGCCGGCGTAGAAGAAGTCCTCCATCAGGTACTTGCCCGAGGGGCGGATGTTGGCGAGCAGCGGCATGCGCCGCGAGATGCGGTCGAACTGGTCGAGGTCGAGCTTCACGCCGACGCGCCCGGCCATCGCGATCAGGTGCACGATCGCGTTGGTCGAGCCCGCGAGCGCCATCGTCACCGCCACCGCGTTCTCGATCGCCTTCGGAGTCATGACGTCGGAGGGCTTGAGGTCCTCCCAGACCATCTCGACGATGCGGCGGCCCGAGGCGGTCGCCATGCGCGGATGCGCGGAATCGGCGGCGGGGATCGCGGACGCGCCGGTCAGCGACATGCCCAGCGCCTCGGCCGCGGACATCATCGTCGCCGCCGTGCCCATGGTCATGCAGGTGCCGAAGGACCGCGCGATGCCGTCCTCCATCTCGCCCCAGGCGCGGTCGTCGATGTTGCCGACCTTCTTCTCGGCCCAGTACTTCCAGACGTCGGAGCCAGAGCCCAGCGTCTTGCCCTGCCAGTGGCCGCGCAGCATCGGCCCGGCGGGCACGTAGATCGTCGGGATGTCCATCGACGCCGCGCCCATGATCATCGCCGGCGTGGTCTTGTCGCAGCCGCCGAGCAGCACGCAGCCGTCGATCGGGTTGGCGCGCAGCAGCTCCTCAACCTCCATCGCCAGCAGGTTGCGGTAGAGCATCGTCGTCGGCTTCATCATCGGCTCGCCGAGCGACATCGCCGGCAGCTCCACGGGGAAGCCGCCGGCCTGCCACACGCCGCGCTTCACCTCGTCCGCGCGCAGCCGGAAATGCACGTGGCAGGGGTTCATCTCGCTCCACGTGTTGACGATGCCGATCACCGGCTTGCCGGCGTAGTCGGCGGCGGCGAAGCCCATCTGCTTGGTGCGCGAGCGGTGGCCGAAGGACCGCAGGTCCTGCGCTCCGTACCAGCGGTGGCTGCGCAGGTCCTCGGGCTTGCGTCGCGTCATGGTCGTCCTCGCTTCGTTCAGGCGCGCGATGCTGGGTCGCCCCCGCCGCCCTGTCAACGCCGCCGCTGGGATGCGCGGCGCACGCGTGCTAAACGGACGCCCCTGATCGCCGGGAGGGAATCCATGGAGCTTCGCAGACTTGGCCGCAGCGGCCTCCACGTCTCGCCGCTGTGCCTCGGGACGATGATGTTCGGGGGCGCGACCGAGGAGGCCGACGCCGCGCGCATCATCGACGACGCGCGCGCCATCGGCTGCAACTTCATCGACACCGCCGACGTCTACAACGACGGCCGGTCCGAGGAGATCGTCGGCAGGGCGATCGCCCGCGACCGCGACCACTGGGTCCTCGCGACCAAGGTCCGCGACCCGATGAGCTTCGAGGCCAGCCCGAACCGGCGCGGCCTCGGCCGCAAGTGGATCATGGAGGCCTGCGACGCGTCGCTGCGGCGCCTCGGCACCGGCTACATCGACGTCTACTACATGCACAAGGAAGACCATGGCACGCCGCTCGACGAGAGCGTGCGCGCCATGGGCGACCTGCAGCGCGCGGGCAAGATCCGCCATTTCGCGCTCTCGAACTTCCGCGCCTGGCGCGTCGCCGAGATCTGCAACATCGCGGATCGCCTCGGCATCGACCGCCCGGTGGCGAGCCAGCCCTACTACAACGCCTTCAACCGGATGCCCGAGGTCGAGCACCTCCCGGCCTGCGGCCACTACGGCCTCGGCGCCGTGCCCTACTCGCCGCTCGCGCGCGGCGTCCTCTCGGCGAAGTACGCGCCCAACCAGGCGCCGGCCGAGGGCTCGCGCGCCAGCCGCAAGGACAAGCGGATGATGCAGACGGAGTGGCGCCACGAGTCGCTCGAGATGGCGCTGCAGGTGAAGGCGCATGCCGAGCGCAAGGGCACGACGCCGGTCGCCTTCGCGATCGCCTGGGTGCTCAACAACCGGTTCGTCACCTCGGCGATCGCCGGCCCGCGCACGCTCGAGCAGTGGCAGTCCTACCGCCCCGCGCTCGACTACAGCTTCGACGCCGAGGACGAGGCGTTCATCGACTCGCTCGTCGCCACCGGCCATCCCTCGACGCCTGGCTACAACGACCCGGCCTATCCGCTCGAGGGCCGGGTTCCGCGCAACGGCTGAACGCGGCGGGACGCATCCCCGATGCCTCGCCCGATGGACGACTTCATCGCCGAGCTCGGCGCGGCCATGGCTCCCGGGCTCGAGGACGCCGCGGCGCGCGCCGCGGCGGTGCTGCGGCCCTGGCTCGGCCGCACGGACTTCCTTGCGGGTTGCGACTGCACGCCACGAACCGAGACCTACGCGCGGCGCCTCATCCACGCCGACCGGGAAGGCCGATTCTGCGTGCTGTCGCTGGTCTGGACGCCGGGCCAGTCCTCGCCCGTCCATGCCCATCGCGCCTGGTGCGCGCTCGGCGTGCATTGCGGCGAGCTCGAGGAGAGCTTCTTCGCGCTCGCCGATGGCACGCCGGCCCTGCGCGCGACGGAGATCCGCGGCCCCGGCGCCTGCTCGCACGCGCCCGCGGATCCGGCGAAGATCCACCGCATCGCGAACACGGGCTTCTGCCAGGCGATCTCCGTCCATGTCTACGGCGTCGGCCTCGCCGCGGTGGATACCGGCGTCAACCGCATCTACGCGTGACCGGGCATGATCGCGCTCACGCCGCATGAACGCGCGACGCTCGGCGGGCTCCATGGCCCCGCCGCGCAGCGCGCCATGCGCGTGGTCGCCGAGTCCGCGCGGCTGATGGGCGCCGAGGGCCTCGTCGAGGTCGCCTCGGCGCATGTCGATGGCTGCCTCTTCCACGGGCCGGCAGGCGTCGCCTTCGCCGAACTGCTGGTGTCGGAGCGCGGGCACGTC
>VGDA01000035.1 GCA_016869915.1 Alphaproteobacteria bacterium | reverse complement strand
GCTTCGCTCCGGTAGCTGCCGTCCGGGGGAAGGCGCAGCTCCGGCGCGATGCCCTTGAGGGCGCATGCGATGCGGAGCTTGGCGCTGTAGCTGGACAGCGGCGTCCAGTAGAGGATCATGCAGCCACGCTATCCCGCGGCGAAGGCGGGCGGAAGCGCGGCGCGAGGATGCAGGGGAAGGACGCGACGATGATGGATGGCGGCAAGGGCGGGCTGGAACTCGTCCCCCTTCATGGCGACTTCGGCATCGAGGCGCGCGGCGTGGACATCTCGCGCCCGCTCGACGCGGCCACGGTCTCGGCGCTGCGCGACGCCTTCGGGCGCCACCGGCTCCTCGTCGTGCGCGGGCAGGACCTGGCCCCGGAGGCGCATATCGCCTTCACGCGGCATTTCGGCGAGCTCGAGGTCCATGTCCTCGACGAGTACCACAAGGCGCGCCACCCGGAGATCTTCGAGCTCTCGAACATCGGGCCCGACGGCAAGCCGAACGCGGTGCACCCGGACCGCGGCACGCTGTTCTGGCATTCCGACGCATCGTTCCAGAAGGTGCCGGCGCTCGCGACGCTGCTCTACGCCGAGCAGGTGCCGCGCGATGGCGGCCACACGATGTTCGCCGACATGATCGGCGCCTACGAGGCGCTCGGCGCCAGTGAGCGCGAGCGCTACCGCGCGATGCGCGTGATGCACGACCTCCACGTGTCGCGGCTGAAGGCGGGCTATGCCGGCATGACGGAGGCGCAGCGCCGCCAGGCGCCGCCGGTCGAGCAGCCGCTGGTGCGCGTGCACCCGCCGACCGGCCGGCTCGCGCTCTACCTTGGCAGCCACGGCCAGGAATTCGTCGGGATGACGGAGCACGAGAGCCGCGGCCTCTTCGAGCGCATCATGAACCACTGCACCGAGCCGCGCTTCGTCTACGACCATGTCTGGAAGCCGGGCGACCTCGTGATGTGGGACAACCGCGCCACCGTGCACCGCGGCACCGAGTACGACACGGCCGCCGAGCCGCGCGTGGTGCGCCGCACGGTCCTGAAGGGCGAGGCGGTGGTCGCGGCGGCCTGAGCCGCCGCGCTCAGTCGGCGGCCGCCTCCGCGAGCCTGGCCGCGATCCAGGCGCGCCGGGCCGCGCGCGGTTGCTGCGCGCTCGCGAGTACCAAGTCGGCGACGCGCTTGCCCGTCGCGGCGAGGTCGCACGCGCCTTCGGGCGCCGCCACCACCGTGTCCTGCACGTAGGTCGGGACGATGCCCTCGCGGTCGGCTTGCCAGGCCGAGGGCACGGTGCCCTCGGCGAGCGCGCGGATGTTCCTGCGCAGCAGGCGCCGCAGCATGGCGACGCCCTGGTCGGAGGAGGCGAGCGTCTCCAGCGCGTGCACGGCGATCCGCCGCTGCGAGACCTGGACCTCGTAGTCGCCGGGCTGGCGCTGGCGCTCCTCGTAGCTGCGCTCCTCCTCGGTCTGGCCGATGAAGTCGATCGACTGCCTGCCCACGCGGGCGCGGTCGCCGATGCCCGCGGGATCGAGTTCCTCGCTGAAGTAGCGCCAGCCGATGACGAGCGTCGTGCCGTCGTCGACCGGCACCATCCAGCGCGTGAGCGCCGAGCGCTGGAAGACCTTCGGCCGGTCCGCCGATTCCCAGATCGCGCCGGTCTGGTTCGCGTTCGGAAGGATCGTCTCGGTGCAGCGCGTCCAGAGATGGCCGCTCCAGCGCCGCGTCTGCACGTTGATCATTCCGAGCGGCGTCTGGCGGTACTCGATCGCCTGGTCGGCGCCCGATGCGTCGCCGAACTGCGCGCCCGAGATGCGCGTGTGCAGGTAGACGACGTGCACGGGATCCTGCGTGTTCTCGTAGACCTGCAGCCAGTTGCAGGGCATGCGGATCGCGAAGGGCACGGGCTCCGCGCCGTCGAGCGACGTGTCGAGGACGGGGAAGGCCGGCGCCGTGTCGGGCGGGCCCAGGTAGGCGAAGACGAGCCCGTCATGGACATGCACGCGGTAGGCGCCCTGGCAGCGCGTCTCGCGGATGCGGCTCGTCGGCGGCTCGGCCGGCGTCGAGAGGATCGTGCCGTCGATGTCGAAGGTCCAGCCGTGGTAGCAGCACGAGATCCCGCGCTCCATCGGGATGCCGTATTCCAGGCTTGCGCCGCGATGCATGCAGTGGAGGTGCAGCAGGCCGATGCGCCCCGACCTGTCGCGGAAGAGCACGAGGTCCTCGCCCAGGATGCGCAGCGCGAGCGGCCGCTCGCCGAGTTCCGAGAGCATCGCGACCGGCTGCCAGGCACGCCTGATGTACTCGCCGCAGGGCGTGTCGGGGCCGACCGACGTGAGTTCGGCGTCTGGCGCCGGCACGGCGCGCCGCAGGTAGCCGGAATAGGGTTGTGTCTTCATGGATAGCGCCTCCGCGCGGCTTAGCGACGCTGGCTCTCGTCCGAGCCGAAGCGCCGCTCGAGGCGGCGCACGAAGAACGAGATGACCAGGATCAGGACGAGGTACTCGAGGACCAGCACCGTGTAGATCTCGAGCGGCCTGAACTCGGTGACGTTGAGTTCGTTGGCCTTGCGCGTCAGCTCGCCCAGCCCGATGACCGAGGCGAGCGACGAGATCTTGGTGATGTAGACGAACTGGTTGCCGAGCGGCGGCAGGATGCGGCGGATCGCCTGCGGCAGCACGACGAGGCGGAGCTCCTGCCAGGGCTGCAGGCCCATCGAGCGCGCCGCCTCGCGCTGGCCGCGGTCGATCGACTGGATGCCGCCGCGGAAGATCTCCGCCTCGAACGCGCTGTCGCACACCGCGATCGCTATCATCGCCGCGGAGAAGACGCTGAGCTGCAGCCCGGTCACGGTCGGGATGCCGTAGAAGACCCAGAGGATCATCACGAGCATCGGGATCGAGCGGAACACCTCGACGTAGAGGCGGTTCACTGTGCCGAGCGGGCGCCAGCGCGCGAGCCGCGCCATCGGTGACGCCTCCTGCTCGACGCGGCTCGCGTCGCGCCGGATCCGAGGCGCGAGGCGCGCGAAGGGCGCCCAGCCGGAGAGCCCGAGCAGGGCGACGACCAGGCCGAGGCTGAGCGACAGCGCGAGCGTCGCGAGCGACAGCGCGATCGTCATGCCGAAGCCCTCGGCGAGGAACCTCAGGTTGTTCTGGCCGCGCGGCGTGTAGGGCGAGACGACATGCCAGCCCCAGGTGAAGCCGCTGTTGTCGCTGGCGCAGCCGGCGAGCGCGACGGCCGCGGCGAGGAACAGCGCGGCCGGTGCCGCGCGCCTCATTCCGGGCGATAGGCCGTGCACTCGACCTCCACCGTGATGTCGGGGTGGAAGAAGGCGCTCATGTAGACCCAGCCGAGCGCGGGGCGGATGGTGCCGAAGACCTCGCCATGGGCGCGGCCGGACTCGACCCAGTGCGTCGGGTCGGCCACGTAGATGCGCGTCTTGATGACGTCCTCGAAGCCCATGCCGAGCTCGCGCAGGCAGTTGCCGACGATGTCGAGGCAGGCGCGCGTCTGGCGATAGACGTCGCCGGGGAAGAGGATCTTCCCGGTGTCGTCCGCCGGCGAGCACAGGCTCGTCTCGACGAGGTTGCCGATGCGCACCGCGCGCGCGTAGCCGCACTGGGCTTCCCATGGGCGGCCGGTGGTGACGATCCGTCTTTCCATGGCCGGGATCAGATACACGGCTCCGCGCGAGCGCAAGGGGGAAGACGCGCAGGCGCCTCATGCGCGGCGCTTGACGCCTCCAAGAGGCGGCGACAACACTCGTGCTCCCCCCATCGACCGGAGGCTTCCAAAATGGATCGTCGTTCGTTGCTCACCGCGGGAGCCGGCCTCGCCGCCGGGTCCGCCCTCGTCGCCGCGCAGTCGCCGGAGGCCCTCGCGCAGGCGCCCGCCGCCATCCGCTCGCGCCTGCAGACCGTCCAGCAGAACGGCACGCTGCGCTGCGGCACCACCGGCGACTTCAACCCGATGAGCTTCCGCGATCCCACTACGCGCGAGCTGCGCGGCCACCAGATCGACTGCGCGAACAGGCTCGCCGCCGACCTCGGCGTGAAGGTCGAGTTCGTGCCGACGACCTGGCCGACGCTGATCAGCGGCCTGACGGCCAACCAGTACGACATCGTGACGACCGGCACCTCGATGAGCGTCGCGCGCATGAAGGCCTCGGCCTTCACCATCCCCTGGGGGCGCAACGCCTTCCTGCCGCTCGCGCGCAAGGACGCCGCCGCGAAGTTCAAGACCTGGGACGACGTCAACTCGCCGAACACGACCGTCGGCTTCAACCTCGGCACGACGATGGAGCAGTTCGTCACGTCGGAGCTCCCTAAGGCGAAGGTCCGGCGCGTCGAATCGCCCGTGCGCGACTTCCAGGAACTGCTCGCCGGCCGCGTCGACGTCACCATCACCAGCCTGGTCGAGGGCTCTCAGCTCGTCGTCGAGCACCCGAACCTCACCATGGTCCTGCAGGACACGCCGAAGAACTCGATCCCGCTCTGCTTCATGTCGGCGATCGACGACCTCGTCTGGCTGAACTTCCTCAACAACTGGGTCATCCTTCGCCAGGCCAGCGGCTTCTTCGACGAGCTCAACGACAAGTACAAGCTCGTCCTGCACAAGGGCTGAGCCCGCGCGCGCCCCGCCCGCGCCGCGACGCGCGGGCGGGGCCGGACCCCCGGATGCGCCACTCCTTCCTCTCGATCGCGCGCAACGCGCTCTCCGGCCATTCCGGCTGGCCGCGCGCCTGGCGCGATCCGCCGCTACAGCCGGCCTATGACGCGATCGTCGTGGGCGCCGGGGGCCACGGCCTCTCCACCGCCTACCACCTTGCCCGCGACCACGGCATGCGCCGCGTCGCCGTGCTCGAGAAGGGCTGGCTCGGCGGCGGCAACACCGCGCGCAACACCGTCACGATCCGCGCCAACTACCTGCGCGAGCCGTCGATGCGCTTCTACGCGGAGGGCATCCGCATGTGGGAGGGCCTTTCGCGCGAGCTCGGCTACAACGTGATGTACAGCCAGCGCGGCCAGGTCGACCTGGTCCAGACATGGGCGAAGCTGCGCGACGTGAGGCGCAGGCAGGCCTCGCTGCGCCTCCTCGGCGTGCCCTTCGAGATCCTGTCGCCCGCCGAGGCGAAGGCGCGCGTCCCGCTGCTCGAGCTCGACGCGCAGGCGCGCATGCCCGTGCTCGCCGCGACCTGGCATCCCACGGCCGGCGTGGCGCGCCACGACGCGGTCGCCTGGGGCTACGCGCGCGCCGCCGACGCGATGGGCGTCGACATCGTGCAGGACTGCGAGGTGACCTCGATACGCCGCGCGGGCGGGGGCGTCGCCGGCGTGGAGACCGCGCGTGGCTTCGTCGCCGCGCCGCGGGTCGCGCTCTGCGTCTCGGCGCATGCCGGCGTGCTCGCCGCGACCGCGGGCTTCCGGCTGCCGATCGAGACCGTGCCGCTCCAGGCCTTCGTCTCCGAGCCGCTCAAGCCGGTGCTGGACACGATCGTCAACATCCCGCACCTCGCGACCTATTTCTCGCAGAGCGACAAGGGCGAGCTGGTGATCGGCGGCGGCGCCGACGGCTATCCGTCCTACGCGGCGCGCGGCAGCTTCCATGTCGTCGAGGACGCGATCGGTGCGATGCTCTCGCTGTTCCCGGCGCTGCGGCGCGTGCGCATGCTCAGGCAATGGGCGGGCTCGATCGACCTCTGCCACGACATCACGCCGATCCTCTCGCCCTCGCCCGTCGAGGGCCTGCACCTCTCGGTCGGCTGGGGCTCCGGCGGGTTCAAGGCGATCCCGATCGGCGGCAAGGCGCTCGCGCATCTCGTCGCCACCGGAGCGCCGCATCCGCTCGCGGGGCATCTCCTGCTGTCCCGCTTCGCGCGCGGCAGGCCGCTCTTCGAGACGGCCGGCGCGTCGAACCGGCTGTGAGCGCGACATGCTGAGCATCACCTGCCCGCATTGCGGACCGCGCGCCGAGATCGAGTTCCTCTGCGCAGGCGAGCCCGTCGCCCGCCCCGACGCGTCGGCGCCGCTGGATGGCGCGGCGCTCGCCGCGATCCTCTACGAACGCGACAACGTCCGCGGCCCGCACGAGGAATTGTGGTGGCACCGGCATGGATGCCGGGCCTGGTTCCGCGTCGTGCGCGACACGCGCGACAACGCCGTCCTGCCATGAGCGGATACAGGCTCCCGGCGCCCGGCAGCGCGGGGCGCGGCGCATCGATCCCGTTCTCGTTCGATGGCAGGCCCTTCGCGGGACATGCCGGCGAGACGCTGGCCGCGGCGCTGATCGCCGCGGGCGAGCGCCTCGTCGCGCGCAGCTTCAAGTACCATCGCCCGCGCGGCATCTGGGGCTTCGGGCTCGAGGAGCCGAATGCCTTCGTCGCCTGCGGCGAGGATCCGGTCGCTCTCGCGACGCGCATCGAGTTGCGGCCCGGCCTCTCCGCCGCCCCGCTCAACGCCTGGCCGAGCCTGCGCCGCGACCTGCGCGCGGTGCACGACCTTTTCGGCGCGCTGATCCCTGCGGGCTTCTACTACAAGACCTTCATGGGCCCGGGGCCGCGCGCCTGGCCCTTCTGGGAGCGCATGATCCGCGAGGCGGCAGGCCTCGGGCGGATCGATGGCAGCGTCCCGTCCCTGCGGCGCGAGGCCGTGAACGCCCATTGCGACGTGCTCGTCGCCGGCGCCGGTCCTGCCGGCCTTGCCGCGGCCCATGCGCTCGTCGCGTCCGGGCTGCGCGTGATCCTCGCCGACGATGGCGAGGAGCCCGGCCTCGCCGCGCTCGATGGCCGGGACGCGTCGATCGGCGCGGAGCAGCCGATGGAATGGGCGCGCCGGCTCGCGGCCGGGTTCGACGCCGCGCCCGGCTGCATGCGCCTCGCGCGCGCCATGGTCGTCGGCCTGCACGACCACGGCTTCGCGCTCGCGGTGGAGCGCGCGCCGTCCCCGGGGCTCGACGAGCGGCTATGGCGCATCCGCGCGCGGCGCGTCCTGCTCGCGACCGGAGCGATCGAGCGGCCGATCGTCTTCTCCGGCAACGACCGGCCCGGCGTCATGTCGCTCTCCGCCGTGCGGCGCTACGCCGAGCGCTTCGGCGTGGCCTGCGGGCGCAGCATCGCGGTCTTCGCCAACAACGACGCCGCCTATGCCGACGCGGCGCGGCTCGAGCGGCTCGGCGTGCAGGTCGGCGCCATCGTCGATCCGCGCCCGCAGGCGGGCGCCGCGGCGGTCGAGCTCGCGGGGCGGCTCGGCATCGCGCCGATACTCGGCCATGCGGTCGTCGACGTCGCGGGGCGCCAGGTCGAGGCCGCGCGCATCGCGCCGCTCGACGACCCGGACCGCACGCGCAGCCTCGACTGCGACGTCGTCGCCGTCTCGGGCGGCTGGACGCCGCTCGCCCAACTCCATGCGCAGGCCGGCGGCCGTGTCGGGCACGACGCGCGGCTGGCCGCCTTCCTGCCGGTCGCTGATGGCAGGACGACGCTCGCCGCGGGCGCCTGCGCCGGAGAGACGACGCTGCGCGGCGCGATCGCGGGCGGGCTCTCGGCGGCGGCGCGCCTCGCCGCGGTGCTCGGCCGGGACATCCCGGACGCCGGGCTTCCCGACATCCTCGTCGCCGACGAGTTCGATCCCGCGCCGGGCGGCCTCTTCGAGGCGCCGCGGCGCACGGGCGGCGGCAAGGCCTTCGTCGACCTCGCGGCCGACGTCACGTCGTCCGACATCAGGCTCGCGGTGCGCGAGGGCTTCGACCGCATGGAGCTGATGAAGCGCTACACGACCTGCGGCATGGCGCCTGACCAGGGCAGGCATTCCGGGGCGAACGCCGCCGCCATCCTCGCGCACGCGCGTGGCGACGCGGCGGGGATGCCCGCGCCGACCACGTTCCGCCCGCCCTTCGCGCCGGTCGCCTTCGGCACGCTCGCGCCGCGCGAGGGCTGGTTCGTCCTGCCGGCGCGCGAGACGCCATTGACCGCATGGCACGTCGAGGCCGGCGCACGGATCTACGACGTCGGCGGAAACTGGCGCAGGCCCGGCTACTACCCGCGGGGCGCGGAAACGCTCGACGAGGCGGCGGCACGCGAATGCCGCGCCTGCCGCGGCGCCGTCGCGATCTACGATTCCAGCCCGCTCGGCAAGTTCGAGTTCGCGGGCCGCGACGTCGTCGCCTTCCTCGAGCGCATGTACTGCAACGCCTGGGCCGACCTCGCGCCCGGCACCGGGCGCTACGGCGTCATGCTGCTCGAGGACGGAAGGATCTTCGACGACGGCGTCGCCTTCCGCCTGGCCCCGGAGCGATTCCTCGTCACCACGACGACGGGCAACGCGGAGGCGGCGCATGCGCGCTTCGAGTACCACCGGCAGGTGGCGTGGCCCTCGCTCGACGTGCGCATGGTACCCGTGACCTCGCAATGGGCGGACGTCGTGCTGTGCGGCCCGCGCGCGCGCGACGTCCTCGCCGCCGCGGGGACCGACATCGACATCTCGCGCGAGGCGTTCGCGTTCATGGCGATCCGCGAGGGCCGCGTGGCCGGCATCCCGGCGCGCGTCGCGCGGGTGAGCTTCACCGGCGAGCTCAGCTTCGAGGTCATGGTGCCCGCGCGCCGGGCGCCGGAACTCTGGAACGCGCTGCTCGCGGCGGGCGCTGCGCATGGCATCGAGCCGCTCGGCTCCGAGGCGAACCACGTCCTGCGCATCGAGAAGGGCTTCATCTCGGTCGGGCACGAGGCCGACGGCATCGCCGATCCCCATGACCTCGGCATGAAGTGGATCGTCGCCGCGGGCAAGCCGGACTTCGTGGGCAAGCGCGCGCTCGAGCGCAACCTCGCGGATCCCGCGCCGCGCCCGCAGCTCGTCGGCCTGCTCGCGGCGGACCCGGCCCGCGTCCTGCCCGAGGGCGCGCAGGTCCTCGACGATGCCGGCGCGCGCGGCCGGGGCTACGTCACCGCCAGCTGCATGAGCCCGGCCCTGGGCCGCTCGATCGCGCTCGGGCTGGTGGAGGATGGCAGGCGGCTGCTCGGCACCGAGGTGGAGGTCTTCGCGCCGTCCGGCGAGCGGATGCGCGCGACGCTCGTGCGCCCGGTCTTCCTCGACCCGAAGGGCGAGAGGATGCGGTCATGAGCGTCGCGCGGATCGATCCGATCGGGCCGGAGCGCCTCGTCGCCATCGACGGCGAGGTGCCGGAGGGCGCGCTCGAGGGCCTCGCGGCGCTGCGCCTCGGGCCGCGCGAGCTTCTCGTGCTCGACGCGGAGGCGTCGGCCCTGCCATCGCTGCCCGGCGCGCTCGTGGTCGATGTCGCCGACGCGCACGAGGGCTGGTCGATCCACGGCCCGGGCGCCGCGCGCCTGCTGGCTCGGGCCTGCACGCTCGACCTCGATTCCGTGCGCCCGGGCGAGGCGACGCGCACGGCGATGGCTGGCATCGCCGTCATCCTGCGCCGCATGCCGCCCGGTGGCTGGGAGCTTCGCGTCGAGCGCAGCCATGCCGCCTGGCTCGAGGCCTGGCTGCGCTTGCTCGGCGCGGGGTAGCGCCTACCTGCGCGCGGCGTAGCTGCGCTCCAGCCGCCCAAAGGCGAGGGAGAGCATGAAGCACACCGCGAAATAGACGACCGCGACCGTGATCCAGACCTCGTAGATGCGCGTCGTCGATACCGCGACGTCGGTCGCCATGAAGGTCAGCTCCTGGATCGAGACCAGCGACACGATCGAGGAATCCTTCACCAGCGAGACGAACTGGTTGCACATCGGCGGGACGGTGCGCGCGATCGCCTGCGGCAGGATCACCCTGGCCAGCACGTGGCGGCGGGGAAGGCCCATCGAGGCGGCGGCCTCCCACTGGCCGCGCGGGATGGATTCGATCCCCGCGCGAACGATCTCGGCGATGTAGGCGGCCTCGAACAGGGCGAGGCAGAGCAGGCCGGCGACGAAGTTCTCGATCAGCCGCGGGTCGCCGAAGAGGAACTGCAGCGTCGCGCGCGCCTCCGGCGACAGCGCGGCGATGCGCGCCTCGAGCCCGAGCTGCGGCACGATCTGGCTCGAGAGAAAGAAGTAGAGGACGAAGATGATGACCAGAGGCGGCGTGTTGCGCATCAACTCGACGTAGCTGCGCCCGACGAGGCGCAGGAACGGGTCGCGCGCGGTCCGCATGAGCCCGATGCCGAAGCCGATCGCCGTCGCGAGCACCATGCCGAAGATGGTCAGCCGGATGGTGTTGAACAGCCCGTGCAGCAGGACGTTCGCGACCCAGGACTGCGAGGTCTCGTCCCAGCGCAGGAAGAACTGCGGCACCGGCGCCCAGTTCCAGCGGTAGTTGTTGAGCTGGCTCACGCGCCACGCGAACCAGGCCGCCGCCGCGCACGCGAGTACGAGCAGGATCCAGTCGAGCTTGCCGAGGCGCTTCCTCGGGGCGGGCGGCGGCGGTCGCGTCATGGCGCGGGCAGCCGGGAGGCGGCGTGCCGCCTCCCGGTCCATCCCGGTCCGGTCAGCCCTGGGCCACCTGGCTCGCCCATTCGCGGGTCTCGAACCAGTAGGCGCGGCGGGCCTTGAGGAACCCGTCGGCATGGCGCGCCCTTACCCACTCGTTGAGCGCGGCGAGCGTGGTCGGGTCGTTCTTGCGCAGCGCGATGCCCTCGCGCTGCGGCTCGAACGGCTCCTTGAAGGGCACGTACATCGCCGTGGGGTGGTTGAGTGCCGAGAACATCGGGCGCGGCGCCGAGGCGACCCAGGCATGGGCGCGGCCGTTCAGCACTTCCTGCTCGGCCTGGGCGTCGTCGTCGAACTGGCGGACGGTCGCCTTGGGCGCGAGGCGGCCCAGCACGCCGGCCACGGTCGTGCCGCGGCGGCAGGTGAGCGTGTAGTCGGGCCGGTCGAAGTCGGCGACCTTGGTATGGTTCGGCGCGATCCTCGAGTTCGCGACCATGAGCAGGCCCGAGGTCGAGTAGTGCTCGCTGAAGTCGACCTGCTCGAGGCGCGGCGCCGTGATCGACATGCCGCCGATGATGAAGTCGAAGCGGCCGGCGAGCAGGGCGGGGATGATGCCGTCCCACTGCGTCGGCTGGGGCTCGTACCTGACGCCGAGGTCCTGCGCGAGCCGGTTGCCGACGTCGAGCTCGAAGCCGATCAGGCCGCCCTGCCTGTCGCGCATCGCCCATGGCACGAAGGTCGAGAGCCCGGCCCGCAGCACGCCGCGCTGCCTGACCTGCTCGATGGCCGGGGCGCCCGAGGCCTGGGCCCGGGCGAGCGCCGGGGCACCGAGCGTGGCCGCCGCGGCGGCGATGAAGGTCCGTCTCTGCATTCTAGCCTCCTGCTGGTTGGTGGTTGTCGTGGTCGGGTGGTGAAGTCACGTCGGGCGCGCGAAGCGGCGCTCGAGCCGGGTCACGAGCAGCGAGAGCGTGAGCGTGACCGCGAGGTAGATCGCGCCGGTCGTCAGGTAGATCTCGTAGCTCAAGAACGTGTCGGAGACGAGGGTGCGGGCCTCGTTGAAGAGGTCGAACATGGCGATCGCGCTGACGATGGCCGAGTGCTTGATGAGCGAGATGCCGAGGCTGGTGAGCGGCGGCAGCATGATCCGCACGGCCTGCGGGATGATCACGAGCCGGTAGGCCTGGGCGCGCCCGAGGCCGAGGCTCGCCGCCGCCTCGACCTGCCCGCGGGGCACCGACTGGATGCCGCCGCGGAAGATCTCCGCGGCGAAGGCGCCCTCGAAGACGGCCAGCGCGAAGATGGCCGCGAACCAGCGGTCGAGGCCGAGGATCGGCGCGAAGACGAAGTAGAGCAGGTAGATCTGCACGAGGAGCGGCGTGTTGCGCACGACCTCGAGGTAGATGCGCGCGAGGCCGCGCGCGACCACGCTGCCGCTCATCCGGCACAGCGCCGTGGCGAGGCCGATCGCGAGCGCGGCGACGAAGCTCACGGCCGAGATCTCCAGCGTCACGGCGAGGCCCTTCAGGAGCGGGCCCGGATAGAACTGGCCGTCGATGACGCGGACGACGAAGCGCGGCACCTGGTACCACTTCCACGCGTAGTTCATCTGCGCGGCGCCATAGGCCACGCCTCCGACCACCAGCGCCGCGAAGGCGGCGAACTTGGTCCACGCGATCAGGCGCGAGGCGGAGGGGCTTGCGTCCATGGTGCGTGGATGGTCTTTCGCCGGGGAGGGCGCGTCAACCCGCGCGGCCCCTGGCGAGCCTGACGAGATGCAGCTGCGTCGCCGCATAGCCGCGGCGGACGTCGGCGATGCGCGGGCCGAGCTCGCGATGCAGCGCCGGCAGGGCGTGGAAGGGCACGGAAGGCACCGCATGGTGCTCTGCGTGGAAGGCCATGTTCCACGCGAGCCAGCGCAGCGGCGCCACCGTCAGGACCGTGCGGGTGTTGGCGAGCCAGTCCGCAGCCTCGGGCCGCCCCACGTGCTCGGACATGCGGATCAGCCGCATGACGGGCTCGCCGAGGATGCGCGGCAGGATCCAGAACTCCAGCGCGGCGAGGCTCCCGGTCGCGACCGACGCAGCCGCGATGGCGGCGTAGGCCAGCCACATCAGCGCCGCCTCGCGCCGCGCCCCGGCGAGCCGGGCGACGGGCAGGAAGCGCAGTTCCTCCTGCGTGAAGCGGCCGAATGGCAGGCGGACCAGCGTGGAGACGAGGCTGCGGAAATACGGCCAGGCGCTGGCATAGGCGAGGTAGCCGCCAAGCGTGCCGGCGGTGGAGATCATCTCCGGGTCGCGGCCGGGCTGCTGGGTGAAGGCGTGGTGCTCCGCGTGCTCGAAGCGGAAATGCACGGGCGGCAGGCCGAGCGCCAGGCCGCAGGCGCGCTCCACGGCGTCGTTGAGCCGGCGCGTGGCGAAGGCGCTGCCATGCGAGGCCTCGTGGAATGGCGCGAAGAGGTGCACGACGACCACGCCGTGCAGGAACATCGGCAGGAGCACGATCCACTCGCCGCGCCAGGCATGGATCCAGGCCGCGCCAACGGCGAGCAGCGCGAGATGCATGGCGAGGAAGAGCAGGCCCGGCCCGTCGCGGCGCGCGCTCAGCTCGCGCACCCGCGCGCGGCCGACGAGGTTGCGGATCTCCTGCTGCGAGGCCATGCCGCCGGCGCGTCAGCCCGCGCGCTGTCGATACTTGAAGGCCTTGTCGAAGCGCCCGACGATGTACTCGCCGCAGGTCGTCGCAGGGTATTTCGCCTGCGACGCGTCGTCGAGCAGGTCGCGCGGGTCGATCGTCGTGTCGAAGGACGGGTCGAAGAAGACCGCCACCGAGTAGCGCTCGCGCCCCGAGGTGTTGATCACGCGATGGGCGTTGGAGCTGAACCGGTTGTTGGTCCAGCGCGCCATGAGGTCGCCGACATTGATGACCAGCGTCCCGGGGATCGGGTGCGCCGTCACCCACTCGCCGGCCTTGTTGAGCACCTGGAGGCCGCCCGTCATGTCCTGCGAGAGCAGCGTGAGGCCGCCATAGTCCGTGTGAGGCGCGACGCCGAACTGCTGCTCGCCGAGGTCGGCGGGCTGCGGCGGGTAGTAGACCATTGAGCCGCGCGCGAGCGGCTTCGCGAAATGCGGCACGAAGAAGTCGGCGGGCCGGCCGAGGCTCAGCGCGAAGCCGCGCAGCAGGCGGTTCCCGCAATCGAGGATGCTGTCGTAGTAGGCGGAGAGCACGCCGCGCATCTCCGGCATGAAGGCTGGCCAGTGGTTGGGCCCCATCAGCTTTTTGCCCGCCATCACGTCGGGGTCGTCGGGCGGCAGCTCGAGGCCCCAGAGGAAGCTTTCCTTCAGGTCGACCTTCGCGCCAGCGTACATCTTGGACTGGCCGACAGCGAGCCAGCCTCGGTGGATCTCGTTGATCAGCACGCCGGCCTTCGTCTCCGGCGGCAGCGCGAAGAAGCGGCGGCTGGTGTCGAAGATCGCGTCGACCTGCTCCTGCGGCACGCCATGGTTGCTGACATAGAAGAACCCGATGCGCTCCGCGGCCTCGCGCATGCGCGAGGCGACCTCCATGCGGGCCGCCGCGTCCGCGCTGCCGAGGCCCGACATGTCGATGACCGGGATCTCCTGGACGTCGATGCTGCGTGCGGTCGCGTAGGCCATGGTCCTCGTCCTTCCTTGTCGGCGGCCACGGGCCGCGCGCGCCCGAGCCTAGCGCCCGGGAGGGTGCGTCGTCACGGCGGCAGCGGCACGGCGCGCGGCGGGCGCGCGAAGACCCGCCGGACCATCGGCTCGAAGACCGAGAGCGGCGCCTCGGGCAGGCGCGGCGAGATCGTGTTCTGGTCGTATCTCGCGACGAACTCGGCCGTCGCCGCGAAGGCGGGATGGCCGCGCCAGCGCTCGCGCGCGAAGCGGTCGGTGCCCTCCAGCTCGCGGCAATGCATGGACTGGAAGTACATGTGCCGCTCGAGGAGCCAGGCGTTCTCCTCGCTGACATAGGGCGCGAGGAGCTGCGCCGCGAACTGGCCATGCGTCTTCGGGCAGGCGACGAAGCCGATGTCGTGGAGCAGCGCCATCACGACGTATTCCTCGTCGCGGCCGTCCTGCATCGCCAGCGTCGCCGACTGGATGCAGTGCCTGAAGTTGTTCACCTGGTAGCCGAAGCCGGGATCGTCGGCGCTGGCGGCGAGCAGCCGCAGCGCCTGCGCCGCCTGCTGCTCGGCGTAGTAGGGCGCGCGCTGGGAATTCAGCAGCGCCCAGTCGTCGGCGCGGAAGTCGTCCAGCGACTCCTTCTCGACGTAGCTCCATTCCGGGCGGAGCAGCGGGGTGCGTTCGCCCGTCATCGCCGTGCCTCCGCCAGGACATCGCCGAGCGCCCCGAGCACGGCCTCGTTGTCCTCGTGCGTGCCGATCGCGACGCGCAGCTGCGTCGTCCAGTCGGGATGCCGCCAGTCGCGCACATGGATGCCGCGCGCCGCCAGCGCCTGCATCGCCGGCTGCGCCGGCATGCCGAGGTCGACCGACAC
>VGDA01000034.1 GCA_016869915.1 Alphaproteobacteria bacterium | reverse complement strand
CGCCATGGCCGGGCCGCGCATCGTCCTGATCCACGCGCTGCGCGAGTCGGTCGCGCCGGCGATGGCGGCGATGGCCGCGGGCTGGCAGGGCGCGACGGTGGCGAACCTTCTCGACGATTCCCTGTCGGCCGACCTCGCCGCGCGCCATGGCGTGATCGAGGATTCGATCGTCGAGCGCTTCGTGACGCTTGGCCGCTACGCGCGCTCCACGGGCGCGGACGGCATCCTCTTCACCTGCTCGGCCTTCGGCAGCGCCATCGAGGCGGTGAAGGCCGACCTGCGCCTGCCGGTGCTCAAGCCCAACGAGGCGGGGCTCGAGGAGGCGCTGGCGACTGGTCGCCGCATCGCGCTGCTCGCTACGTTCCCGTCGACGATCCCGTCGATGACCCACGAGCTGGAGACGATGGCGCGCGCGCAGGGCATCGTGCCGACCATCATGACCCGCGTCGTCGCCGGCGCGCTCGCCGCGCTCCAGGCGGGCGACGCGGCGCGCCATGACGCCCTTGTCGCGGAGGCCGCGGCCTCCTTCGCCTCGGCCGACGCCGTGCTGCTCGCGCAGTTCTCGATGGCGCGCGCGGCGGCGCTGGTGCCGGCGCTGCCCGGCCGGCGCGTGCTGACGACTCCGGGCAGCGCGGTCGCCAAGCTGCGTCGGCTGGTCGAGGCGGGCTGACGCTTTCCCCGCCGGCGCGTGCCGCGATAGGCTCGCGTGACGTTTTCGTTACGGGAGGAAGGCATGCGTCTCGTCGCTGCCGGCGCGCTCGCGCTGGCGATCTCCTGCGTGGCCGCCCAGCCGGCGCGCGCGCAGTCGCAGCTCACCGTCTACTGCTCGGTCCTCGCCGACTGGTGCCAGCTGATGGCCGTCGAGTTCGAGAAGCGGACCGGCATCCGCACCAACATCTCGCAGAAGGGCTCGGGCGAGACCCTGGCCCAGCTGCGCGCCGAGGCCGCGAACCCGCGCGGCGACGTCTGGTGGGGCGGCACCGGCGACCCGCACCTGCAGGCGGCGGAGCTCGGCCTCACCGAGGCCTATCGCTCGCCCAGCCTCGAGGCGCTGCTGCCCTGGGCGCGGCGCCAGGCGGAGCAGTCGCGGTACCGCACCGTCGGCATCTATGCCGGCGCGCTCGGCATCGCCTTCAACTCCGAGCTGCTCGCGCGCAAGCGCCTGCCCGAGCCGCGCTGCTGGAAGGACCTGCTCGATCCCGCGCTGCGCGACGAGGTGCAGATGTCCAACCCTGCGTCTTCGGGGACGGCCTACACCGCCGTCGCGACCTTCGTGCAGCTCTTCAGCGAGGAGGGCGGCTTCGACTATCTCGGGCGCCTGCACCGCAACGTGAGCCAGTACACGCGCTCCGGCCCGGCGCCGGCGCGCAACACGGCGCGCGGCGAGACGATGTTCGGCATCATGTTCCTGCACGATGCCGTGGCCGAGGCGATCGAGGGCTTCCCGGTGAAGGTGGTCAGCCCCTGCGAGGGCACGGGCTACGAGATCGGCTCGATGTCGATCGTGAAGGGCGCGCGCAACATGGAGGCGGCGAAGCGCTGGTACGAGTTCGCGCTCACGCCCGAGGCGCAGGGCCTGGCCGCGCGCGCCAAGTCCTACCAGACGCCCTCGCACCCCGGCGCCGTGGTGCCGCCGCAGGCGCCCAGGCTCGCGGACATGAAGCTGATCGACTACGACTTCGCCAAGTACGGGTCGTCCGCGGAGCGCAGGCGCCTCATCGAGCGCTGGGAGAAGGACGTCGGCTCGCGGGCGAAGTGAGTCGGCCGAGGGCGGCGCTCAGCGCGTGCCGGCCCCGAGGCCTGCCGGGCACGCGACGCCCGTGCCGCCGATGCCGCAATAGCCCCCGGGGTTCTTGGCGAGGTATTGCTGGTGGTAGGGCTCCGCGTGGAAGAAGGGCGGGGCCTCCAGGATCTCCGTCGTGACCGGCCCGAAGCCATGCGCGCCGAGGGCGGCGGCATATGCGTCGCGCGTCTCGGCGGCGGCCCTGGCCTGCGCCTCGGAGTACGCGTAGATCCCGGAGCGGTACTGGGTCCCCACATCGTTGCCCTGGCGCATGCCCTGGGTCGGGTCGTGGCTCTCCCAGAAGACGCGCAGCAGGTCGCGATAGCCGACCCGCGCGGGATCGAAGGCGACGAGCACGACCTCGTTGTGGCCGGTCATGCCGGAGCAGACCTCCTCGTAGGTCGGGTTGGGCGTATGTCCGGCGGCGTAGCCCACGGCGGTCGAATGCACCCCGGGGACCTGCCAGAACTTGCGCTCCGCCCCCCAGAAGCAGCCCAGCCCGAACATCGCGAGCTCGGTCCCGGCGGGGAAGGGCGGGGCGATGCCAGTGCCGAGCACGGCATGGGAGGGCGGCACGGGCATCTTCGCCGCACGGCCCGGAAGCGCGTCTGCCCGGCGGGGAATCTCGAGCTTCTTCAGCAGCTTGTAGAGCATGGTCGGCTCCTGTCGGCGATCGGCGGGAAGGGAACCCGGGCGCCCTTCTCCGCATTCTAGCGATGCACGCGGCGGCGATGCCATGCGATTGAGGCTGACGCAGCGGCCGCTTTGCTTCATATAGGGTCCCTGTTTATCCACAGGGTGAATGGATCTCGGCCATGGCTGCTGCAAAGCGCGCGTCGAACAAGAAGTCCGCCAAGCCCTCGAAGCCCGCCGCCAAGGCGGCTGTCCCCGCGAAGCCGAAGAAGGCTGCCGCGAAGCCCGCCGCCAAGGCGAAGCCCGCGGCCCCGGCGAAGCAGCCGGCGCCGAAGTCGCCCGCCAAGGCCAAGGTTCCAGCCGCCAAGCCTGCCGCCGCCAAGCCTGCCGCCGCCAAGCCTGCCGCCGCCAAGCCTGCCGCCAAGACTGCTGCCGCCAAGCCGGCCGCGCCCGCTAAGACTGCCCCGGCCTCCAGGGCCGCGACGCCGGCCAGGCCCGCCGCGCCGGCGAAGCAGGCCGCCGCGCCGGCCAAGGCGGCTCCCGCGTCGCCACCGCCCGCCGCGGCCAAGCCGGCCAAGCCTGCGGCCCCGCCGCGCCCGCCCGGCTCGCGCGCCCCCGGCTCCTTCGAGACCAAGGTCCTAACGGCGCTCAAGCGCCATGGCGGCGCCGCCGTCTCCTTCTCTGCCTCGCCGGACCACATCAAGGCGGCGTTCAAGCGCTGCCTGGTCGAGGGCTGGGCCACCGGCACCATCGACAGCGGCAGCATCACGCCGCAGGGCGAGAAGGTCCTGGAGAAGCTCAATCCAGAGATCCGCGCCTTCCCCGCGCCGACGCTGCGCAACCGCCTGAACGACGCGCTGTTCAGGAACCAGGGCAACCGCCCCGCCGCTCCCGCCGCCGCTGCCGCCCCCGCGCCCGACGCGGAGGAGGCCGACGACGAGGAGGAGGACACCGTCCCCGAGGCGGAGGAGGAAGAGGACGAGGCGGTCGGTTCCGACGACCCGGACGTCGAGAAGGCGGCCTGACGGGCTTCCACCGCGCCGCGGCCGCCGACCGGCCCCGGCATCCTTGCCTGCGGTAGAATCATGCCCTCCCAGCCGGAGCGCGCCGCCGTGCCATCCTCCCTGCTGCGCGACGCGGTCGCCGCGGGGCGGGCGCGCCCGGATGCCGCGCAGGAAGCGGTGGCCGTGCGGCTCGACCACGTCGCGGCCGGCCTCGCCTCGAGCCCCGCTGCGGCGGCTGGCGGTGGCGGCTGGCTGTCCAGGCTTGGACTTGGGGGGCGCCGGTCCGCGCCGGCGCCCGTGCCCGCGGGACGACAGGGCCTCTATGTCCAGGGGCCGGTCGGGCGCGGGAAGTCGATGCTGATGGACCTCTTCTTCGCCGCGGCGCCGGTGGCCGCGAAGCGACGGGTGCATTTTCACGCCTTCATGCTCGAGATCCACGACCGCCTGCACCGGCGGCGCCAGGCGCGTGCCGAGTCCGACCCGATCGGGCCGGTCGCCCGCGAGATCGCGGCGCAGGCACGGCTCCTGTGCTTCGACGAGTTCCAGGTCACCAACATCGCCGACGCGATGATCCTCGGCCGGCTCTTCCAGGGCCTGTTCGACGCCGGCGTGACCGTGGTCGCCACCTCGAACACCAGGCTCGGGGACCTCTATGCCGGCGGGCTCCAGCGCGACCGCTTCCTTCCCGCGATCGCGCTGCTGCGCGCGCGGCTGGAGGAAGTGGCGCTGGACGGGCCGGACGACTATCGCCGGGACCGCATCCGGGGGATGGCGGTCTACCACAGCCCGCTCGGGCCGGCCGCCGCCGCCGCCCTGGACCGCGCCTTCGCGGAACTGACGGAGGGAGCCGAGCCCGCGCCGCTCGGGATCGAGGTGCAGGGGCGCGAGGTGGTGCTGCGCGTGGCGGCGCGCGGCGTGGCGCGCGCCAGCTTCCGCGAACTCTGCGAGGCCCCGCTCGGTCCGGCGGATTATCTCGCGATCGCAAGGGCTTGCCATACGCTGGTCCTCGAGGGGATCCCGGTCCTGACGGCCGAGCGCCGCAACGAGGCGCGACGCTTCGTGACCCTGGTCGACGCGCTCTACGAGCACCGCGCCAGGCTCGTCTGCTCGGCCGCCGCGCCACCCGACGCGCTGCACCAGGCGGGCGACCACGCGGGCGAGTTCCGCCGCACCGCCTCGCGGCTCCACGAGATGCAGAGCGCGGACTACCTCGCCTCGCCCCATGCGCCCTGAGCTTGGCTGCCGCGCGAGGCCTGCGGCCGCCGCGTTGACGGCCCGGAAAGGCGCGCCCGGATAGCTTGCGGGGGCTGGCCCGTGGCGCTACAACGCCCGCGCCTTTCGCATCGCAACGCGCGGCGGATCCGTCCTAAGCGCCTTCAAGGGAACGAGGAATTCGGCATGGCTCGGAACAAGATCGCGCTGGTCGGCGCCGGTCAGATCGGCGGCACCCTGGCCCTGCTCGCGGGCATGAAGGAACTCGGCGACGTCGTCCTGCTGGACATCCCCGATGCCGAGGGCGTGGCCAAGGGCAAGGCCCTCGACATCGCCGAGGCCTCGCCGGTCGAGGGCTTCGACGCATCCTGCAAGGGCACCTCGAACTACGCCGACATCGCCGGCGCCGACGTCGTGATCGTCACCGCCGGCGTGCCGCGCAAGCCCGGCATGAGCCGCGACGACCTCATCGGCATCAACACCAAGGTCATGCAGGCGGTCGGTGCGGGCATCAAGGCGCATGCGCCGAACGCCTTCGTAATCGTCATCACCAACCCGCTCGACGCGATGGTCGGCGTGATGAAGGACGTCACCGGCTTCCCCGCGAACCGCGTCGTCGGCATGGCCGGCGTGCTCGACTCCGCGCGCTTCCGCCACTTCCTCGCCGAGGAGTTCAAGGTCTCGGTCGAGGACGTCACCGCCTTCGTGCTCGGCGGCCACGGCGACACGATGGTGCCGCTGGTGCGCTACTCGACCGTCGCGGGCATCCCGCTGCCCGACCTGGTGCGCATGGGCTGGACCACCCAGGAGCGCCTCGACAAGATCGTGCAGCGCACCCGCGACGGCGGCGCCGAGATCGTCAACCTGCTCAAGACCGGCTCGGCCTTCTACGCGCCAGCCTCCTCCGCGATCGCGATGGCGGAGAGCTTCCTGCGCGACAAGAAGCGCCTGCTTCCCTGCGCGGCGTATCTCTCCGGCCAGTACGGCGTGAGCGGCATGTATGTCGGTGTGCCGGTAATCATCGGCGCCGGCGGCGTCGAAAAGATCGTCGAGATCTCGATGACCGACGACGAGAAGAAGATGTTCGACCACTCGGTCAACGCCGTGAAGGGCCTGGTCGACGCAACGAAGAAGCTCATGGGCGGCTGAGCCGCCGGAGGTCACCAGATGAACATCCACGAGTACCAGGCCAAGCAGCTCCTCGCGCGCTACGGCGTGGCCGTGCCGAAGGGCTTCGTCGCCTACACGGTCGAGGAGGCCGAGAAGGCGGCGCAGCAGCTGCCCGGCCCCGTCTGGGTCGTGAAGTCCCAGATCCACGCCGGTGGCCGCGGCGCCGGGCGCTTCTCGGACGACCCGAACGGCAAGGGCGGCGTGCGCGTCGTCAAGTCGCTCGCCGACGTCAGGTCGAGCGCCGCCGCGATGCTCGGCAAGGTGCTCGTGACCAAGCAGACCGGGCCGAAGGGCAAGGAGGTCAAGCGCCTCTACGTCGAGGACGGCTGCGACATCAAGCGCGAGCTCTACCTCTCGATGCTCGTCGACCGCGCGAGCGGCCGCGTCACCGTCGTCGCCTCGACCGAAGGCGGGATGGAGATCGAGGAAGTCGCCGCGAAGCACCCCGAGAAGATCGTCAAGATCGCGATCGACCCGGTCACCGGGCTCCAGGGCCACCATGCGCGCCGCGTCGCCTTCGGCCTCGGCCTGTCGGGCAAGCAGGTGGGCACCGCGGTCAGGTTCCTCGAGGCGATGTACAAGGCCTTCGTGGACCTCGACGCCTCGGTGGTGGAGGTCAACCCGCTGGTCGTGACCGGCACGGGCGACGTGATCGCGCTCGATGCCAAGATGAACTTCGACGACAACGCGCTCTTCCGCCACAAGGACGTCGCCGAGCTGCGCGACACCGACGAGGAAGACCCGATGGAGCTCGAGGCGGGCAAGTACGAGCTCAACTATGTCAAGCTCGATGGCAACATCGGCTGCATGGTCAACGGCGCCGGCCTCGCGATGGCGACGATGGACATCATCAAGCTCTATGGCGGCGAGCCGGCGAACTTCCTCGACGTCGGCGGCGGCGCCACGAAGGAGCGCGTCACGGCGGCCTTCAAGCTGATCCTGTCCGACCCGAACGTCGAGGGCATCCTCGTCAACATATTCGGCGGCATCATGCGCTGCGACGTGATCGCCGAGGGCGTGGTCGCCGCGGCGCGGGAGGTCGCGCTGAACGTGCCGCTGGTCGTGCGCCTCGAGGGCACGAACGTCGAGCTCGGGAAGAAGATCATGAAGCAGTCCGGGCTGCCGATCCTGTCGGGCGACAACCTCGCCGACGCGGCGGAAAAGATCGTCAAGGCCGTGAAGGAGGCCGCATAGCCATGGCCGTCCTCGTCGACAAGAACACCAAGGTGATCTGCCAGGGCTTCACCGGCGCGCAGGGCACCTTCCACTCCGAGCAGGCGATCGCCTACGGCACGCGGATGGTCGGCGGCGTGACGCCCGGGAAGGGCGGGACGAAGCATCTCGACCTCCCGGTCTTCGACACCGTCGCGGCCGCGCGCGAGGCCACCGGCTGCACCGCCTCCGTGATCTACGTGCCGCCGCCCTTCGCGGCGGACGCGATCCTCGAGGCGATCGACGCGGGCATCCCGCTCGTCGTCTGCATCACCGAGGGCATCCCGGTGCTAGACATGGTGCGCGTCAAGCGCGCGCTCGGCGGCTCGGGCACGCGCCTGGTCGGGCCGAACTGCCCGGGCGTCATAACGCCGGGCGAGTGCAAGATCGGCATCATGCCAGGCCATATCCACCAGCGCGGCCGCATCGGGATCGTCTCGCGCTCCGGCACGCTGACCTACGAGGCGGTGGCGCAGACCACCGCGGCGGGCCTCGGCCAGACGACCTGCATCGGCATCGGCGGCGACCCGGTCAACGGGACGAACTTCGTCGATTGCCTTGAGATGTTCGTCGCCGACCCGGAGACGCAGGGCATCATCGTTATCGGCGAGATCGGCGGCGACGCCGAGGTCCGGGGCGCCGAGTACCTCAAGGCGTCCGGGACGAGGAAGCCGGTGGTCGGCTTCATCGCCGGCCGCACCGCGCCCCCGGGGCGCCGCATGGGGCATGCGGGCGCCGTGATCTCCGGCGGCAACGACACCGCCGACTTCAAGGTCGAGGCGATGCGCTCGGCCGGGATCCATGTCGCCGACTCCCCGGCGTCGCTCGGCTCGACGATGCTGAAGGCGATGAAGTCCTGAGGCCGCCGCCGCGGCCGCGCCGGGGGAGGCGCGGGCGCGGGCCTAGGGAGGGGAGGGGTACGGGCAGGGCCGCCGCCCGAGCGCAAGGCGGTCTGAATGCCAGGGCCGGCGTCGCGCCGCGCCCGATGTGAACGGTGCCATGAACCAGACCCTCGCGACCTTCCTGTCCGGCGCCAACGGCGCCTACATCGCAGAGATGCACGAGCGCTGGCTCGCCGACCCGCGCTCGGTCGACGCGACCTGGCAGGCGCTGTTCGAGGGCCTTGCCGAGGAGGCCGCCGCCGTCGGCGCGGAGATCCGCGGGCCGTCCTGGTCGCGCGGGCCGCGCGCGGTGGTCGTCGGCGCCGCGGAGCCGGAGCCCGCCGCGAAGCGCGGCGCGAAGGGCGCGGCCGCGCCTTCCGCCGGGAAGCCGGGCGCCACGCCCGAGCAGGTGCAGTCCGCGACGCGCGATTCCGTGCGCGCGCTGATGCTCATTCGCGCCTATCGCATCCGCGGCCACTTGGCGGCCAACCTGGACCCGCTCGCGCTCAAGCCGCGCGAGCGCCATCCCGAGCTCGAGCCCGCGAGCTACGGCTTCAGCGAAGCCGACATGGACCGCCGGATCTTCATCGACGGCGTGCTCGGCCTCGACACGCCGACGCTGCGCGAGATCATGCAGGTCCTGCGCGAGACCTATTGCGGCGCGATCGGCGTCGAGTTCATGCACATGTCGGATCCCGAGCAGAAGGCGTGGATCCAGGAGCGCATCGAGTCGATCCGCAACCACACCGAGTTCACGGCCAAGGGCAAGAAGGCGATCCTCGAGCGCCTCACCGCCGCCGAGAAGTTCGAGCAGTTCCTCGACCGGAAGTACACCGGCACCAAGCGCTTCGGGCTCGAGGGCGGCGAGGCGACGATCCCGGCGCTGGAGCAGATCCTCAAGCGCGGCGGCCAGCTGGGCCTGCGCGAGGTCTGCATCGGCATGCCGCATCGCGGACGCCTCAACGTGCTCGCGAACTTCATGTCGAAGCCCTACGCGGCGATCTTCTCCGAGTTCCAGGGCATCCCCGCGAACCCCGAGGACGTCCAGGGCTCCGGCGACGTGAAGTACCACATGGGGACGTCCGCCGATCGCAGCTTCGACGGCAACGTCGTCCACCTCTCGCTGCAGGCGAATCCCTCGCATCTCGAGGCCGTGAACCCGGTCGTGCTCGGCAAGGTGCGCGCGAAGCAGGTGCAGCGCATGCAGGCGAACCCCGCCCTCTCGCGCGAGGACGCGATGGGCGAGGTGATGGCGATCCTGATGCATGGCGACGCGGCCTTCGCGGGCCAGGGCCTCGTCGGGGAGACCCTGATGCTCTCGGAGCTCAAGGGCTACCGCGTCGGCGGCACGATCCACTTCATCGTGAACAACCAGATCGGCTTCACGACGTCGCCGCAGTACTCGCGCTCGTCGCCCTACCCGACCGACGTCGGCAAGATGATCATGTCGCCGATCTTCCACGTGAACGGCGACGACGCGGAGGCCGTGGTCCATGTCGCGCGCATCGCGACCGAGTTCCGCCAGCGCTTCAAGAAGGACGTCATCATCGACATGATGTGCTACCGGCGGCACGGGCATAACGAATCCGACGAGCCGGGCTTCACGCAGCCGCAGATGTACCGCGCCATCGCGAAGCATCCGACGACGCGCGAGATCTACGCGGGCCGCCTCGTCGGCGAGGGCACGCTGACGGCCGAGGAAGCCGACGGCGTCGTCGCCGAGTTCCAGGCGCATCTCGAGACCCAGTTCGAGGCGGCCAAGGGCTACAAGCCGAACAAGGCGGACTGGCTCGAGGGCAAGTGGACGGGCATGGAGGTCGCGTCCGGCGAAGACCGCCGCGGCGACACTGCGGTGTCGCCCGACCTCCTCAGGCTCGTCGGCGACGCGCTGACGCGCGTTCCGGAGAGCCACCGCATCCACCGTACGCTGCGCCGCGTCCTCGACGCGCGGCAGCGCGCGCTGCAGGCCGGGAGCGGCCTCGACTGGGCGACCGCGGAGGCGCTCGCCTTCGGGACGCTGCTCGCCGAGGGTACGCCCGTGCGCCTGTCCGGCCAGGATTCCGGCCGCGGCACCTTCTCGCAGCGCCATTCCGTCCTGGTCGACCAGGAGAGCGAGGAGCGCTACCTGCCGCTCAACCACGTCCGCGACGGCCAGGCGCAGTTCGAGGTGATCGACTCGCCGCTCTCCGAGTTCGGCGTGCTCGGCTTCGACTATGGCTACTCGCTGGCGGAGCCGAACGCGCTCGTCCTCTGGGAAGGGCAGTTTGGCGACTTCGTGAACGGCGCGCAGGTGATGATCGACCAGTTCATCTGCTCGTCGGAGTCGAAGTGGCTCCGCATGTCCGGGCTCGTGATGCTCCTGCCGCATGGCTACGAGGGGCAGGGGCCGGAGCATTCCTCCGCGCGCCCCGAGCGCTTCCTGCAGCTCTCGGCCGAGGACAACTGGCAGGTCGTGAACCTGACGACCCCGGCCAACTACTTCCACGCGCTGCGCCGGCAGGTGCGCCGCCCGTTCCGCAAGCCGCTGGTGGTGATGACGCCCAAGTCGCTGCTACGCCACAAGCTGGCGACGTCCGCGCTCGCCGACATGGGCCCGGGCACGACCTTCCACCGCGTGCTGCCCGAGGCGGGGAAGCTCGCGGCCGAGGGCAAGGTGCGCCGCGTCGTGCTCTGCACGGGCAAGGTCTACTACGACCTGCTCGAGGAGCGGGAGAAGCGCGGCATCGACGACGTCGCGCTGCTGCGCGTCGAGCAGCTCTACCCCTTCCCGTTCCGCACGCTGGAGAAGGAGCTGCAGCGCTACCGCAAGGCGGAGGTCGTGTGGTGCCAGGAGGAGCCCTACAACATGGGCGCATGGCACTTCGTCGACCGCCGCATCGAGCAGGCGCTCTCGGCGCTCGACGTCGCCGCGAAGCGCCCGCGCTATGTCGGGCGCCCGGAGGCCGCGTCGCCGGCCACCGGCCTCTACAAGCGCCACAACCAGGAACAGGCGAGGCTCGTCGACGAGGCCCTGAAGGCCTGACGTCGCGCGACATCTGAAAGGACGAAGGACATGGCGGTCGAGATCAAGGTGCCTACGCTCGGCGAATCGGTGACCGAGGCAACCGTGGCCAAGTGGTTCAAGCAGGCGGGCGAGGCGGTCGCCGCCGACGAGCCGCTGGTCGAGCTCGAGACCGACAAGGTCACGGTCGAGGTGCCCGCGCCGTCGGCCGGCACCATCGCCGAGATCAAGGCCCCCGCCGGCGCAACCGTGAATGTCGGCGCGCTGCTCGGCACGATCGCGCCGGGCGCGGCGCCCGCGAAGGCGGCGGCCAGGCCTGCCGGCGCCGCGAAGCCCGCGCCCGCGCCGGCCCCGGTGCCGCCCGCGGCCGCGAAGGAGCCCGGCCCCGCCGCGCGCAAGATGATGGCGGAGACCGGCGTGGCTCCCGCCAGCGGCTCGGGCAAGGATGGCCGCGTCACCAAGGCCGACGTCATGGCCGCGATCGCCGCGCCCGCGCCGGCCGCCGCGCCGGCCCCGGCGGCGCCGGCCGCGCCGCGCCAGGCTGGCGCCGGCGAGGAGCGGGTGAAGATGACCCGCCTGCGCAAGCGCATCGCCGAGCGCCTCAAGCAGGCGCAGAACACCGCCGCCATGCTCACGACCTTCAACGAGGCGGACATGGGCGCGGTGATGGCGCTGCGCGCGAAGTACAACGAGGCCTTCGAGAAGCGCCACGGCGTGAAGCTCGGCTTCATGTCATTCTTCGTGAAGGCCTGCGTGGCCGCGCTGAAGGAGATCCCGGCGGTCAATGCCGAGATCGACGGCGACGACATCGTCTACAAGAACCGCTACGACATCGGCGTCGCGGTCGGCACCGAGCAGGGCCTGGTCGTGCCGGTCGTGCGCGGCTGCGACGCGATGGGCCTCGCCGAGATCGAGAAGGCGATCGGCGCCTATGGCCGCAAGGCGCGCGACGGCAAGATCGCGCTCGACGACCTGGCCGGCGGCACGTTCACGATCTCCAACGGCGGCATCTACGGCTCGCTGATGTCGACGCCGATCCTGAACCCGCCGCAGTCGGGCATCCTCGGCATGCACAAGATCCAGAACCGCCCGGTGGCGGTCGGCGACCGGATCGAGATCCGACCGATGATGCACCTCGCGCTCTCCTACGATCACCGCATCGTCGACGGCAAGGAGGCGGTGACCTTCCTCGTGCGCATCAAGGACGCGATCGAGGATCCGCAGCGCCTGATGCTCGACATGTGACGGCGGGGCGGCGCCGCGGCGCGCCGCCCGCATTCTCGCGAAAGGTGGAACATGGCTGGTGATTCCTTCGACCTCGTCGTCATCGGCGCCGGGCCCGGCGGCTATGTCTGCGCCATCCGCGCGGCGCAGCTCGGCATGAAGGTGGCCTGCGTCGAGAAGCGCGCCACGCTGGGCGGCACCTGCCTCAACGTGGGCTGCATCCCGTCCAAGGCGCTGCTCCAGGCGTCGGAGAAGTTCCACGAGGCCGGGCACGGGCTCGCGGCCTTCGGCGTCAAGGTCGGCAAGGTCGAGCTCGACCTCGCCGCGATGATGGCGCACAAGGACAAGGTCGTGGACGCCAACGTGAAGGGCGTCGAGTTCCTGTTCCGCAAGAACAAGGTCGAGTGGGTCAAGGGCGCGGCGCGCATCGCCGGGCCGGGCAAGGTCGCGGTCGGCGAGCGCGTGCTCGAGGCCCGCGCCATCGTGATCGCCACGGGCTCCGAGGTCTCGCCGCTGCGCGGCATCGACATCGACGAGAAGAAGATCGTCTCCTCCACCGGCGCGCTCGAGCTCGGCGCGGTGCCGAAGTCGATGGCCGTGATCGGCGGCGGCGTCATCGGCCTCGAGATGGCCTCGGTCTGGCAGCGCCTCGGCGCGAAGGTGGCCGTGGTCGAGTTCCTCGACCGCATCCTGCCGGGCATGGACGGCGAGGTGTCGAAGCAGACGCAGCGCATCCTCGCGCGCCAGGGCATCGAGTTCCGCCTGTCGACGAAGGTGACCGGCGCCGACAAGGGCGGCGCGGGCGTGGCGCTCACCCTCGAGCCGGCCGCCGGCGGCGACAAGTCCGAGCTGAAGGTCGACGTGGTGCTCGTAGCGGTCGGCCGCCGCCCGCATGTCGAGGGCCTCTGCCTGGAGGAGGCCGGCGTCGCGCTCGACGACAAGGGACGCATCGCGACCGACGCGCATTTCCAGACCAGCGCGAAGGGCATCTACGCGATCGGCGACGCCATCGCCGGACCGATGCTCGCGCACAAGGCCGAGGACGAGGGCGTCGCGGTGGCCGAGATCCTCGCGGGCCAGAAGCCGCACGTGAACTACGACGCGATCCCGGGCGTGGTCTACACCTGGCCGGAGGTCGCGGCCGTCGGCGCCACCGAGGAGCAGCTGAAGCAGGCGGGCACGGAGTACCGCGTCGGCAAGTTCCCGTTCACGGCCAATGGCCGCGCGCGCGCGATGAACATGACAGACGGCTTCGTGAAGATCCTCGCCGACAAGGCGACGGATCGCGTGCTTGGCGTCCACATCGTCGGACCGAATGCCGGCGACCTCATCGCCGAGCTCGCGCTGGCGATGGAATTCGGCGCCTCGGCCGAGGACATCGCGCGCACCTGCCACGCGCACCCGACGCTCAACGAGACGGTCAAGGAAGCCGCGCTCGCCGTCGACGGCCGGCCGATCCACATCTGAGCCTCGCGCGCGGCCCCGCGGCCGCGGGTCATAGCGCGACCCAGAAGGCGAGCTTCGTCTTCCCGCCCGGGCGCATCGGCGGCTCGTCCGCCTTGCGCGCGCCGCCATTGCGCTCGATGACGCGCCACGAGGCGTCGTTGTCGGCGTCGCAGGTGATCCGGACGCGGCGCAGGCCCGTGCCCGCTGCGCGGATCTCGTCGAGCATCAGCGCGAGCGCGGCCGTGGCGACGCCGCGCCGCCGCTTCCATGGTGCGACCGAATAGCCGACATGGCCCGAGCAATAGGCCGGCAGCTCCTCCGTCCCCGGCTGGTGGCGGAAATTGATGGAGCCGCAGACCTCGCCGTCGTCCATCCAGCGCACGAAGCCCGGCAGGCGCGGCACGAGCCTGCCGTCGTCCAGCCTGATCCGCCCGCGCGACTGGCGCAGCTTGTCGAGGAAGGCGTCGGGATCGGCGACGATGGCCCGCAGCTGCGCCGCGCTCACGTCCTGCGAGCTGTCCGGCGACCAGCCTCGGGCGAGCGCGCGCGCATAGGCCGGCAGCAGCTCGCGCGACGGCACGCGCAGCGAGACCGGCCGGGGCTCCATCTCAGTACGGCCACTCGATGCCCTCGGCCTCCAGCATGCGCTGGAAGGCCGGGCGGGCGGCAACGAGGTCGGCACAGCGCCTCACCGCCGGCCGGTCCCAGACCGGCCGCGCCATGCCGCGCGACCAGCGCACGAGCATCGCGAGGTAGATGTCCGCGACGCTGAAGGCGTCGCCGGCAAGCCAGGGGCCGCCGGAGACGAGATGCGCCTCGATGCGGTCGAACATGCCGTGGATGCGCTTCTCCGCGCCCGCCTTGAGCATCGGCTCCACCGCCTTGTCGTCGAGGAACCAGTCGGGATGGAACCACTGCAGGAAGCGCTCCTGCGGCGTGTTGGTCAGGTAGACCAGCCATTGCAGGTAGAGCGCGCGCGCGCGCGTCCCGGGCCGCGGCGCGAGCCCGGCCTCGGGATGGCGCTCGGCCAGCAGCATGCAGATCGCCGCCGCCTCGTAGACGGGGGCGCCATCGACGACCAGCGTCGGCACGCGGCCATGCGGGTTGAGCGCGAGGTACTCGGGCCGCTTGTGGCCGCCGGCCTGCATGTCGACGCGCACGAGCTCGAAGGGCGCGCCGGTCTCCTCGAGCGCGGCATGCGGCGCGATGGCCGCGGAACCGGGGGAATAGAACAGCTTGTACATCGATGCCTCCGTCATGGGCGCGCGCCCGCGGCGGCGGGCCGGCCCGTTCTAGCGCGCGCGCATGCGCCCGGTCAGCCCTCGCGCGGTCAATCCGGCTCCTGCGACGATTCGTGCCACGGCACGGCGAAGCGACGGATCGAGGTGATCGCGCCGTAGAAGGCGAAGCCGAGGCAGGCGAGGGCGATGACGGTGGCGAACATGTGCTCGACCATCAGGGCGTTGAGCGTCTTCACCACCAGCGCGCCCAGGCCCTCGTTGCCCCCGAGGTATTCGCCCACGATCGCGCCGGTCACCGCGAGCACGCTCGCCGTCTCGATGCCCGTCAGCATGTAGGGCATGACCGCGGGGACCTCGAGCGAGACGATCCGCTTCCACCATGGCGCGCGGATCACCGCGAAGAGCGCGCGCTGGTCGGGCTGGATCGAGCGCACGCCCAGGATCGTCGCCTTCAT
>VGDA01000033.1 GCA_016869915.1 Alphaproteobacteria bacterium | reverse complement strand
CTGTTCGGCGTTGTTCCGCTTCTTCGGCATCTTCGGGTTTCCTTTCCAAGCTGAGTATCTCAATCAGCCTGGTCCAAGAAAATCCGGTCAGGTCACGCCAGCGGGACCGCCGGGCGGGAACTCTCCAGCGGGCGGACATCGACGCAGACCGGCTGCTGACCGGCGAGGACGAAGTCCCCGCTCATGGTCCGCTGGATCCCGCCGGTGGCCGACTTCCGGAGATAGAGCACGATATCGAGCTCGCGATGGTCTGCGTTGGCTTCGACCACCTTGTTCTTGAAGCGGCGCAGCTCGTCCCTCCGGAACAGCGGGTCGCTTGCGAGCACGTCGGAGCGCGGGCTGACCAGATGCTGCACCGGCGCACTCGCGGCAGCGGCGGACTCGCGCTGTCGCGCAGCCGCCTCGTCCGCTTCGCGCTGCCGCGCCACGGCCGCGGCGGCCTCGCGCGCGCGGGCAGCAGCCTCTTCCCCGGCGCGCTGACGGGCGGCTTCGTCCTCCGCTTCGCGCCGCTGGGCGGCGGCTGCGTCGGCCTCGCGCTGGCGGATCGCGGCTTCATCCGCGGCCCGTCGGCGCGCCACCTGCTCCTCGGCGGCGCGTCGCGATGCGGCGTCCAAGCCCGCAAGGCTCGCCGGCGCGGGCACGACCAGCGTCATGGTCCCGTTACAGGCGCGCAGCTTCGCGCGCGTGCCGCGGATCTGGCCGAAGACGCCGCCCGTAACCGCGGCCTCGCCGGGCGACGATGCGGCCCCTTCCCACTCGTACTCCCAGGTGGTGCCATCCGACGCGCTGCCGGCGACCTTGGCGCCGATCAGACGATCCGCGAACGCCCCGGTCCACGAATCGGTGTCCTCGCGGTTCATGCGCGCGTTCCGCGACACGACACGGGCTGCGAAACGACCGCGCTCGACCTGGAACTCGATCCGCGCGTTGAAGCCGGGTGCGCCGTTGCTCGCGTTCTGGCCGCAGGAATACTCGAGCCGCCAGCGGCCGTCGTAGTCCGTGTCCGCTGCCAGCACGCGTCCGGAGAACAGCGTCATGCAGCCGAGCAGGAACAGACCGATCGTCTTGCCGGGCTTCGAAAGGGGCATGGTCATCGAGCCGTCCATCGCGCGCGCCCGCCTGCCCCGGGTGCGAAGGGGCGCAGCGGCTGCCGCATCGCCCGGCCCGCATGCGCCCCCATTATTCCGCCCCGGCGATTAACGCTTTGTTGACCGCCCGGAAACGCGATCCGGAGGATCAAGCGCGCCGGTCACGCGTCGTGCGCGGCATTCGACGAAGGCGCCCGCCGAAATGGCGGTCGGGATGCGGTTGCGCGCGGCGTCAGACCGTCTCGCCGATCAGGCTCACATGCGCGCTGACGATGCGCCAGCCGGCGGCGGTACGCATCAGGACCTTGCTCTCGCGGCCGACGCGGTCGAAGCCTTCGCGCCGGTACAAGGTGTTCGCCGTCGCGAAATCGCGGCCATAGGTCGTGATCACCGTGTCGACGAGCGCGCGCCTGAAGGCCCCGGTCTTGCGGGCGCGCCGGAAGGCCGAGATCCGGTCCCAGCCATGCAGGTTCTCGCCGACGCCGTAGCGCATCGTGTGCGGCGAGCGCCAGAACAGCTCCTCGAGCACCGGCACGTCGTTGGCGAGCAGCGCCGCCTCGTAGCGCTCGAACACCGCGCGCACCTCGGCGACGATCTCGGGCAGGTTGATCTCGGGGTCGTTCATCGCGTGACCTCCATGCGGACGGAGCGGGAGAAGCCGGCGGCGTCGAGCGCCGCGAGGGCGCGCAGCACGTGGACCTCGTGCCAGGGCGGCGCCACGACCTGCACGCCGACCGACAGGCCGTCGCGCGCCGCGCGCGGCGCGACGCCGACGGGCACGCCGGTCGGGGTCAGCGGATGCGTGTACATGCCGACCGCGAGCCGCATAGGCAGCGTCCGGTCCTGGACCGTGATCGTCTCGGCCCCGCGCGGCGGAGCGACGCAAGGGACCGCGGGCGCCAGCAGCAGGTCGAAGCGCGCGAACAGCGCCGACAGCTCTTCGGCGAGCCGACGGCGCAGCTTCTGCGCGGCGAGATACCACGCGGCCGGGGCGAGCGCGCCGGCCGCGAGGCGGTCGCGCACCAGCGGGCCGAAGGCTTCGGGATCGCGGGACAGCGCCGCGCGATGGAGATGGCCCGCCTCGCTGGTGGTGATCACGAAGGCGGCGGCCCGCCCGGCCTCCGCCAGGCGCAGCTCCGCGGCTTCGCCGGCGCCAAGCACCGCAGCCGCGGCGGCGAGCGCCGCGGCTGCATCGGGATCGAGCGGTCCGGCGAAATATCCGCCGAGGATGCCGACGCGCAGGCCGGAGATGCCGGCATCGAGCTGCGGCGTCGCAGGCCCGATGTCGCGCGGCACCTGCGTCGGATCCTGCGGATCGGCGCCCTGCAGCGCGTCATAGGCCGCCGCCAGCAGCCGCGGGTTGGCGGCGATGGGGCCGACATGGTCGAGGCTGGCGACGAAGGGATAGGCGCCGCCGCGCGACAGCCGTCCATAGGTCGCCTTCAGCCCGAAGGCGCCGCACAGCGCCGACGGCACGCGGATCGACCCGTTGGTGTCGCTGCCCAGCGCGAGATCGACGACGCCGGCGCCGACCAGCGCGGCCGAGCCCGCGCTCGATCCGCCGGAGATCCGCGCGGCGTCGTACGGATTGAGCGTGTCGCCGTCGGGACCGTTCTCGCCGGTGAAGCCATAGGCGAGCTCGTCCATGTTCGTGGTCGCGACCAGCACCGCGCCCGCGCGCTCGAGCGCCGCGACCGAGAAGGCGTCGGCGCGTGCGGGCGCATCGCCGACGGTCGCCGCGGACCCCGCGCGCGTGACGATGCCCGCGACGTCGAAGAGGTTCTTCGCGACGAACGGAACCCCCTGCAGCGGGCCCGGCGCCGCACCGTCCGACCGCGCGCGGTCGAGCGCCGCGGCGCGCGCCAGGGCACGTGCGGCGAGGACCGTCGTCGCGGCGTTGAGGGATCGCGCGGCCTCGATCCGCCGCAGCGCCGCCTCGACGCGCGCGACCGCGGACTGCTCCGCCGCCGGCGGGCCGCTCATGGCGGTCCGGGCCGGAAGACCGGCGCGGGTTCGGCCTGCGCCAGACCGGCCTCGTCGTCGAGCAGCCGCGCGAAGGCGCTGGTGCGCTCGATGTTCGCGATCGCGCCTGCGCGCATCGCCGGCGACAGCTTCAGGCCGCACGCGACCGACGCCGCGTCGACATAGGCGGCGGCGTCGAAGGGCGGCGCGTCCGCGCGATCAGGCACCGGCCGACATCCCGCGCAGGCGGGCCGCGATCGCCGTGGGCCCCGGAACGACCGCCTGCTCGAGCGAGAGCGCGGCCGGGATCGCGATGTCGGGCACCGCGAGGCGCGAGACCTGGCGCAGCGCCGACGGGCCGAGTTTTTCGAGGACGCGCATCGCCAGCTCGGCCGACAGGCCGAAGCTGAGATAGTCCTCGTCGACGACCAGCAGCCGCCCGGTGCGGGCGGCCGACGCCGCGACCGTGTCGACGTCGAGCGGCACGACCGTGCGCAGGTCGATCACCTCGGCGTCGATGCCCTCCGCGGCGACCATCTCCGCCGCCTCGAGCGCGTATTCGACGCTGGCGCTCAGCGTGGCCAGCGTGACGTCGCGGCCCGGGCGGACGATCTCCGCGCGCCCCAGCGGGATCGCGAAGCGCTCATCGGGGAAGTCCGGGTTGTGGCGGAAATCCTTCAGCTTGCGCAGCAGCAGCGCCTTGTGCTCGATGAACACGACCGGATCGTCGGACTGGATCGCGCTCGCCATCAGCCCGGCATGGTCGCGCGGGCTGCACGGCGCGACGACCTTCAGCCCCGGCAGATGCGCGAACAGCCCCCACAGGCACTGCGAATGCTGCGCGGCGGAGCCGATGCACCCGCCCGCGGTCTTGAAGACGATCGGCATCTTCTGCCGGCCGCCGGACATCAGCGGGATCTTGGCGGCGGCGTTGAAGACCTGCTCGAGGCAGACGCCGACGAAATCGACGAACATGATCTCGACGATCGGCCGGAAGCCGGACATCGCCAGGCCGACACCCATGCCGGTGAAGGCCATCTCGGCGATCGGCGTGTCGAACACGCGCTCGGCGCCGAAGCGCTCCTGCAGCCCCTTGGTCGCGCCGAAGACGCCGCCCAGCCTGCCGACATCCTCGCCCAGCGCCAGCACCGCGGGATCGGCCGCCATCTCGTGGCCGATCGCCGCCGCGATGACGGACGGCACCGTGCGGTTGGCGCGGTCGTTCGCGGTCTCGCTCATCGTGCGTCCTCCGTCGCGAAGTTGTAGCGCAGCGCGCCGGCCGGATCGGGCTGCGCGTCGCCGCGCACGTCGGCGAGGATCGCCTTCATGCGCTGCGTCTCCTCGGCGAGGATCGCCGCAAGGTCGGCGGCGGGGACGCCGTCCTTTTCCAGGCGCGCGCGATGGAGCGCCAGCGGGTCGAAGCGCTCGCGGATGCGCCGCTTCTCGTCGCGATCGCGATAGGTGTCGGGATCGCCCTCGAAATGGCCGCGGAAGCGGTGGCACGTGGCTTCGACGATCGCCGGCCCGCCGCCACCGCGCGCGTGGTCGGCGGCCTTGCGCATGGCGTCGGCGACCGCGTCGACATCGGTGCCGTCGACGAGCAGGCCCAGCGCGCCATAGGCGGCCGCGCGCTCCGCGATCGTGCGCGTCGGCGAGACCTGGTCGAAGGACACCGAGATCGCCAGCGAATTGTTCTCCACCACCGCGACCAGCGGCAGCTTCATCGCGCCCGCCATCACCAGCGTCTCGTGGAACCCGCCGGTATGCGACCCGCCGTCACCGGTCACCCCGAAGGCGACGCCGCGCTGGCGGCGCAGGCGATAGCCATAGGCGTAGCCGAGCGCCACCGGCAGCGAGGCGCCGACGATGCCGGTCGCCGAGAAATTCGTCGTCGGATCGAAGGGATGCATGTGGCCGCCGCGGCCGCGGCACAGGCCGGTCTCCTTCTCCATGATCTCCGCCAGCAGCGCGCGCATGTCGACGCCCTTGGCGATGGCGTGGAAATGGTTGCGATGCGTCGATACCACCGCATCGGGCGCCTCGAACGCCTCGGCCATCCCGGCCGCGACCGCTTCCTGGCCCAAGCCGATATGCAGTTCGCCATGGATCTCGCCGCGTCGCAGCGCGTCGAGACAGGCCTCGTCGAAGGCGCGCATCGTCGCCATGCGCCGGAAGCGCTGCAGTCCGGTCGTGTCCGTCACGTCGTCCTCCCCAGGCCTGGGTCGTCGGGAATGCGGGCCGCGCCCGCCGCCGCCGCGCCGATGCTGCGCGTCAGTCCGGCGGCGAAGAGCGCGCGGGTGTAGGGATGGCGCGGCGCGTCGAGGACCTGGGCGCGCGGCCCCTGCTCGACGATCCGGCCTTCCTGGATGACGGCGATCGCATGCGCGATGAAGCGGATCACCGCCAGATCGTGCGAGATGAACAGCATCGCGAGGCCCAGGCGCTGCTGCAGGCTCTTGAGCAGGTTCAGGATCTGCGCCTGCACCGAGACGTCGAGCGCCGATACCGGCTCGTCGCAGACCAGCAGCTCCGGCCCCGGCGACAGCGCGCGGGCGATGGCGACGCGTTGCCGCTGGCCGCCGGAGAGCTGGGCCGGGTAGCGCGACGCGTAATCCGCCGGCAGGCCGACGAGGCCGAGCAGTTCGCCGACCCGCGCCGCGCGCGCCGCGCGGTCGCCGAGCCCGTGCACGACCAGCGGCTCGGCGATCGCCTCGCCGATCGTCATCATCGGGTTGAGCGAGGCGTAGGGGTCCTGGAACACCATCTGCACGCGCCGACGCATGCGCTTGCGCGCGGCGGCGTCGAGATCGGTCCATTCGCGGCCGAAGACGCGCACCGTGCCGGACGCGGCCGGCACCATGCCGAAGATGGCGCGCGCCAGCGTCGTCTTACCCGACCCCGACTCGCCGACGAGGCCCAGCGTGCGCCCGGCGTCGCAGCGCAGCGACACCGCGCGCACCACCGGCGTCGCGTCGCGGCCGGAACCGGGATAGCGCAGCGACAGCTGCGACAGCTCGAGCGGCGGCGCGTCCGGCGGGCTCATGGGCCACGCCCCGCCGACGGCTGCAACAGATGGCATGCCGCCATCGCGTCCGGACCGGTCGCGACCGGCACCGGGTCGTGCGACAGGCAGCGCTCGAAGCGATGCGCGCAACGGCCCGCGAAGCGGCAGCGCCGGCCGTCGGCCTGGATGCGCGGCGGTTCGCCGGCGATCGGCTCCAGCCATTCGACGTCGCGGTCGCCGGGCGGCACCGAGCGCAGCAGCGCCGCGGTGTAGGGATGATCGGGTCGCGCGAGAACCCGCGCGATCGGGCCTGTCTCCATCACCCGTCCGCCGTAGAGCACGCAGATGCGGTCGCAGCACGACTGGGCCAAGCCCAGATCATGGGTGATCAGCAGCAGCCCCGTCCCGTGCGCGCGGCACAGCTCGTCCATCAGCGCCAGGATCTGGGTCTGCGTCGTGACGTCGAGCGCGGTGGTCGGCTCGTCGGCGATCAGCAGGCGGGGCCGGTTGGCGAGCGCTATGGCGATCGTGACCCTTTGGCGCATCCCGCCCGAGAATTCGTGCGGATAGGCGTCGACGCGCTCGGCGGCCTTGGCGATGCGCACCGCGTCGAGCAGTTCGATCGCGCGGCGGCGCGCGGCGGCGCGATCGATCCCCGGATCATGCGCCTCGATCGCCTCGACGATCTGCGCGCCGATGCGCATCACCGGGTTGAGCGAGGTCATGGGATCCTGGAAGACGATCGCGACGTCCTTGCCGCGCCGCGCGCGCATCGCCGGCGCGGCGGTATCGACCGCGACGCCGTCGAAGCGGATGGCGCCGCCGGTCACGCGGAACCCTGCCGGCAGCAGCCCGATGACGGCGAGCGCGCTCATCGTCTTGCCCGAGCCGGATTCGCCGACCAGCGCCAGGCGCTCGCCGGCGCCGATGCGGAAGGACATGTCGGCGACGACCGGCGGGGCGCCGGGACGTCCGATCGTCATCCGCTCGACGGCCAGAAGCGGCGCCGTCATGGGCGGGCGCGCCGCGGGTCGGTGGCTTCCGCGAAGGCATCGCCCACCAGGTTGAGGGCGACGACGATCGCCACGATGCCGAGCGACGGGAACAGCACCAGATGCGGCGCGATGCCAATGAACGCCTTCGCCTCGGCGATCATCAGCCCCAGCGCGGGACGCGGCGCCTGCACGCCGAGACCGAGGAAGGACAGCCCCGCCTCAATCAGCACCGCGAAGGACAGCGAGATCGTGCCCTGTACGATCAGCGGATTGAACAGGTTCGGGATCAGGTGGCGCCACAGCCGGCGCCACAGGCTGCAGCCCAGGATCTCGGCCGCGGTCATGTAGGGCATGGCCACGATGCGCAGCGTCTGGCTGCGGGCCAGCCGCGCGAAGATCGGCACGTTCACGAAGGCGACCGCGACGACGATGCCCTGCGGCCCGCGACCGAAGGCCACCGCGACGGCGATCGCCAGGATCAGCACCGGAAAGGCCATCAGCGCGTCCATCGCGCGCACGATGATTCGGTCGGCGATGCCGCCCACCAGGCCGGCGAAGGCCCCGAGCGCGGCGCCGATGGCGAGGCCGACGGCGACCGCCGCCGTGGCGAGCGCCAGCGACAGGCGCATGCCGGCGAGCACCCGCGCCAGCACGTCGCGGCCCAGATTGTCGGTTCCGAACAGCGCGTCGGAGGCCGGCGGCAGGAAGATGCGGTCGGGCCGCAGGAACTGCCGCAGCGGATCGCCGGCGACCACCAGCGGCCCGAGGATCGCGGCGCAGAGCACGATCGCGAGCAGCGCCCCGCCGATCGCGCCCATCGGCGAGGCGAAGATGCGGCGCAGCAGGTCCGCGGAGGGCGCGAGCGCGATCATTCCCCGCGGCTCCGCGCCCGCGCGCCGACGCGCGGATCGAGGATCGCGTAGAGCGCGTCGACGCCGGAATTGATCAGGACATAGATGATCGCGGTCACCAGCACCGCGCCCTGCACCACCGGATAGTCGCGCTGGTTGATGTTGTCGACCATCAGCCGCCCGAGGCCCGGCACCGCGAACAGCGTCTCGGTGATGACCGCGCCCGACAGCAGGATCCCGGCCTCGATGCCGACGATGGTCACGAACGGGATCATCGCGTTGCGCGCCGCATGGCGGTACGTGACCTGCGATTCCGGGATGCCCTTGGAGCGCGCGAGCCGGACATAGTCCTCGCCGAGTTCGTCGAGCACGCAGCGGCGCATCATGCGCACCAGCACGCCCGCGGCCACCAGCCCCAGCGTCAGCGCCGGCAGGATCATGTGGCGCAGATTGGCGACCGGGTCCTCGGCGAAGGGCACGTAGCCGCTGGTCGGCAGCGCCTGCAGGACGACGGCGAAGAGATAGATCAGCGCCATCGCGATCACGAAGGGCGGCGTCGAGATGCCGACGATCGCCAGCGCGGTGATCCCGGCGTCGCGCGCCGTGCCGGCCCGGCGCGCCGCCGCGATGCCCGCCGGAACGCTGATCGCGAGGCCGATCAGCAGCGCCATCCCGCCGAGCTGCAGCGTTATCGGCAGGGCCTCGGCGATCAGCGTCCCGACCCGGCTGCCGGATCGCAGGCTCGCGCCCAGGTCGCCGCGCAACAGCGCGCCGACCCAGATCGCGTATTGCTCCGGCAGGGAACGATCGAGCCCCATCTCGGTCCGCGCGCGCTCGACCGCGGCGGCGTCGATGTTGTCGAGCCCGCCCATGATGAGGACCGGATCGCCGGGGATCGCCCGCAGCAGGACGAAGACCATCGTCGCCACGCACAGCATGACGACGACCAGGTCGACGGCCCGCTTGAGCAATCCCGACATCGCGGCGATCCAGACCCGGGTTCAGGAACCGAGCGTGATCGTCTCGGCGCGCAGCCTCCAGTCGCCGAAATTCACGAAGCCGCGCACCCGGCGCGCGTAGGCCTTGATCTCCGACGGCACGGTCAGCCAGACATGCGCGGAATCCTCGGTGATCAGCTTCTGCGCCTGCTGGTAGAGGCGGCTGCGCGCGGCGATGTCCGGCGCCTCGCCGGCGGCCGCGACCAGGCGATCGACCTCCGGGTTGGAGTACTTGCCGAAATTGTTGCCGCCGCCGGTGCCGAAGAAGGCCGGGAAGACCAGCGCCTCGTCGATGCGACCGCCCCAGTCGATCATCAGCGCCTGGAACTTGCTGCCGAACAGGTCGTCCAGCACGGCGCCGATCTGCTTGCCCTGCAGGTTGACCTTGACGCCGATCTCGCCGAGCTGCGCCTGCAGCGCCTGGGCCATGGCGTTGAAGGTCGACGAGGACGGATGCACGAGCGTGAACTCGAAGCCGTTCGGCACGCCGGCCGCCGCCAGTTCCCGCCGCGCGGCGTCCTTGGCCGCGCGCGCGCCGTAGAGGCCGCCGGTCTCGATCGACTTGTCGTAGGCCCAGGATCCCGGCGTGATCGGCCCGAAGGCCGGCCGCGCGCGCCCGAACGAGACCGTCTCGACGATCGCCTGCCGGTCGACTGCCAGCTGCAGCGCGCGGCGCAGATGCCGGTTGTCGAACGGCGCCGTCGAGCAGTTGAACATGATGTATTCCCAGCCGACCGTGGGTGCCTCGTCGACCACCAGATTGGCGTTGCGCGCGAGCACGCCGGCGAAGGCCAGCGGCACGGCGTAGAGGAAGTCGATCTCGTTGTTCTGCAGCGCCAGCGACGCCGTCTCGCCGTCCGGCATCACGCGCCAGGTCAGGCCCGCCAGATAGGGCATCGCGCGGCCCTGCGCGTCTTTGCGCCAGTACTTGTCGTTGCGCGTCAGCACCAGCTGGCGGTTGGGCTCGAAGGATTGCAGCTTGAACGGACCGCTGCCGACCGGCTGGCGACCGAAATTGTCGCCCGCCGCCTCGTAGGCCTTGGGCGAGACCATCGAGGCGTATTGCTGCGCCAGCTGGACGAGGATGGTCGGGAACGGCGCGCTGCAGCGCACCTCGATCGTCGACGCGTCGACGACGATCACCTCGGAGATCGCGCGGAACTGCGAGCCGAACTGGCCGGCGCGCGCCTTGTCGACCGAGTACTTGGCGGCCGCCGCATCGAAGGGCGTATCGTCGTGGAACACGACGTCCTTGCGCAGCGAGAAGCGCCAGGTGGTCGGGTTCACCAGCGTCCAGCTCTCGGCCAGCATCGGCTGCGGCACGTAGTCCTTGCCGTAGGTGACCAGCGTGTCGAAGACGTTGATCACGCCGTTGTAGTCCAGACGTCCGATCCGCTTGTAGGGATCGAGGCTGGCGAAGTTCTCCTGGACGCCGATGCGCAGCGTGCCGCCGGCGGCCTGCGCCTGCGCGGGGCCGCCGATGGCCAGCGGCAATCCGGCGGCGGCGAGCGCGACGCCGCCGGCCTTGAGGATGTCGCGACGTGCATGGATAGAAGTCATCTGTACCTCCGTTCTTCGGTTCTCGGGGGTTGGAATCTTCAGCGGCGCGCCAGCGCCATGGACGTGCAGCGGACGCTGCCGCCGCCGCGGGTGAACAGGCCGTATTCCGGGTCGTAGACGCGGATGCCCTGCGCGCGCAGCCGCGCGTTGAGATCGGCGTTCTCGCGCGGCGAGATCACGCGGTCGTCGCCGAGCGCCAGCACGTTGCATCCCGCGCGCGACGCGTCCTTGTAGCTGACCGGCACGAGCTCGAGCCCCAGGCCGCGCAGCCACGCGACGACGTCGTCCTCGAGCACGTCGAGACATGCCGCGGCGAGCCGGTCGGAAACCATGCAGAACAGCGTGTCGAGATGCAGGAAATGCTCGGAGAAGCGCACCAGCTTCGCCTGCCAGCCCTTCTCCTCGAACCAGGACGCGAACTGCCGCGCGCCGTCGAGATCGCTGCGCGCGCCCGAATAGCCGATCAGCAGCACGCCCGGCCGCACCAGATGGATGTCGCCGCCCTCGAGCCTGCCGCGCGTGCACCAGTTCCAGACCGGGATCCCCGCGGCCTCGTAGAACCTGATGATCGAAGCCCATTCGCCGCGCCGCGTCTCGGCCTGCAGCATGACATGCACGACGCCCCATGGCGTCATCTGGCTCGAATCGCGCGTGTACACCTGATAGGGCAGATGGGACTCGCCGGCGAGGTAGTGGCGGCGCACGCCGGCCTCGTCGAGCGCGGCCTCGAACTCGCGATGCTGGCGCTTGAGCGCGGCGAGGTCGAGTTCGAGCCCCTGCATCAGCGTCTCGCGCGAGGCGCGGTTGACCGGGTTCCAGCGATAATGGTCCGGCCTGCAGAGCAGGACGTCGGTCAGCACGCCCGTCTCGCTGGAGACGCCCCAGGGATCGATCTTCGCCGTCTTCGCTTCGCTCATGACGATTCCTATCTGCCGGCTGCGTAGGCGGTGCGGCGCGGATCGGCCGCGCCGGCGAGGACCGGCCCGTCCTCGCCGCCGAGGTCGATGCGCCCCGCGAGCGACACCGCGCCGGCGTCGAATTCGTAGTCGGGCCACGCCGAGAGCCTGTGGCCGCGCCGCGCCAGTTCGTCCTGCACGGCGGCGGGCACGCGCGCCTCGATGTCGACGCGGCCGGGGAATTCCGGATTGGGAAAGAAGGAGCCCGGAAAGGAGAAGGTGCACGCGCGCGGCGCCTCGACCGCCTGCTGCGGCAGCATGCGGTGGGCGACCAGATTGACGAAGGCCTGGGCCATCGACTGCACGATCACGTCGCCGCCGGGACAGCCGAAGACGACCGCCTCGTCGCCGCCCGGCCGCACCGCCAGCGCGGGCGCCGGCGTGATGCGGGGACGCTTTCCCGGCGCCAGGACGTTGACATGCGCGGGATCGAGGCGGCTCTGCACGCCGCGGCACGACGCCGCGTAGCCGAGCCCGGGAACGATCGGCGATCCGTCGAGCGTGTCGCTGGGCATCGCGCTGAAGGCGTTGCCCGCGCGGTCGATCGCGCAGACATAGGTGGTGTCGAAGCGCGGCCGCGCGGGCCGCAGCTCGCCGGGGACCGACAGCAACGCCTGGTCGGGACGCACCAGCCCGCGCAGCCGCGCGAGATAGGCGGGATCGAGCAGCGCCTCGACCGGCACCGGCGCGAAGCGCGGATCGCAGCCGAAACGCTCGCGATCGAGAAACCCCAGCTTCAGCGCCTCGATCATCCAGTGCAGCGCGTCGGCCGAACCCGCGCCCATCGCCTCGATGCCGACGCCCTCGAGGATGCCGAGCGCCTGCAGCATCACCGGCCCCTGCGTCCACAGCCCCGTCGCATGGACGTCCCAGCCGCGGAAGGAGACGCGCGGCGCCGGCGCGACCTCGCACCGGAACTCGGCGAGATCGGCGCGCGCCAGCCAGCCGCCGGTGCTGCGGTTGAACGCCACCAGGCGTTCGGCATGGTCGCCTTCGTAGAAGGCCGCGCGGACCTGGGCGAGCCCGTCCTCGCGCGATGCGGCGCCGCGCTCGGCGGCGGCGAGGTCTTCGAGCGTGCGCGCAAGATCGGGCTGGCGCAGCACCTCGCCGGCGCGCGGCGCCCGCCCCCGCCACCAATAGATGGCCCGCGACGAGTCCCAGGCCGAGAAGCTGCGGCCCATGATGCCGAGCGCGGTGGCGGTGCGTGGGTCGAGCGGCAGGCCTTCGGCCGCGTAGCCGATCGCCGGCGCGGCCAGCTCGCCGAAGGACCGCGTGCCGAAGCGCGCGAGAGCGGTCACCCAGGCATCGAGCGCCGCCGGCACGACGCAGGCGCCGGAGCCGAGCGGGATGTCGTCGCCGTAGCGCGCGCGGAAGCGTTCCAGCGTGACCTCGCGGCCCCAGGTCCCGACGCCCGAGATCGACCACACCGTCGGATCGCCCGCGCGCCGCAGCACGATCGGCGCGATGCCGCCGAGATTGCACATGTCGACCTGGACGACGTTCGAGGCGATGCCGCCGGCGACGCCCGCGTCGATGGCCGTGCCGCCGGATTCGAGAACGGCGCACATGATCTGCGCGACCAGCGGATGGCCGGCCGACACCATGTAGTCCCGCCCGACCAGCGTCGGGCGCATCGACTCCGGCGGCGGATAGACCGACGGGGTGGGCGCATGCGCGTTGCGCATCCCGCCCGCGGCGTCGGTATCGATGGATTCGCCGGCGCTCATCGCCCGCCGCGCTCCGGCCGCGCCGTCATGACAGCATCGCGCCGGCGTCGACCGTCAGCGTCGCGCCGGTCGTCGCCGAGAGCCTGGCGTCGCACAGCCATACGCAGGCCGCAGCGACCTCCGCCGGCTGGACCAGCCGGATCGCCGCGCCGCTGCGGATCATCCCGTCCCAAACCGCGGCGGGGTCGAGACCGCGATAGGCGGCGATCTCGTCGGCGACCTGGCGCAGCATCGGCGTGTCGACATTGCCGGGGCAGATCATGTTGACCCGGATGCGCGCCGGCACCAGCTCGGCTGCCAGGCTTTCGCCCAGCCCGATGATCGCAAATTTCGAGGCGCAGTATTGCGACGCGCCGGCCTCGCCGCGCCGGCCGGCGGTCGAGGACAGCAGCACGATCGACGCGGCGGGTTCCTGGTCGCGCATCACCGGCACGAAGGCGGCGGCGGCGTGGAAGGCGCCGTCGAGATTCACCGCCATCAGCCGGCGATAGCGCGCCCAGTCGGTGCGCTCGATCGCCGAGGTCATCACCACGCCGGGCGCGAAGACCAGCGCCGCGATCCGTCCGAGCGCCGCGATCGCGCGCGCCCAGTCGGCCAGCGCGCCGGGATCGGTGACGTCGACATCCGCGGCGACCGGCGCATGCGCCAGCCCGTCGATCGCGCGCCGCGCCTCGGCGAGGCGGATGTCGCCCGCGGCCACGCGCCAGCCCGCGTCGGCGAAGGCACGGCAGCATGCGGTGCCGATGGCGCCGCCCGCGCCCAGCACGACGGCGATCGGCGCGCTCATGGCTGCGGACCGGAGCCGATTTCCTCGAGCTCGAAGACCGTGCCGCCGGGCTCGCGGCAATAGACGCATCGCCCTTCGGGGAACATCACGATGTCGCCGATCGGCTCGGCGCCGGCGGCGCGCAGATCGGCGAGCGCGACGTCGATGTCGGAGACCGCGAAGGCGAGATGGCCCATCGGCGGCGGTCCGTCGCCGCAGGCCGGCGGCTTCGCGCCCGCCTGCAGCGTCGCGGGCGTGAACTCGAGCAGTTCGACGGCCGCCTCGCCCGGCCGCTTCATCTGCGCGAGCCGCACCGCCAGCCCGGGCGAGCGGGTGAGCCGCGCCACCATGTCCTTGAGATCGTCGTCGCGGAACGTCACGCGATAGCCGAAGAGCCCGCAATAGAAACCGAGCGATGCATCGAGATCGGACGTCGCGAGGCCGGCATGCAGCCCGCCCTTCAGCCAGTTCACCCGTGGTGTGTCGTCCGCCATCCCGTCCCGGTGCCCCCGAATCAAGAGAACTAGACGTTAGAGGCTCGCGCACGCGACGGTCAACGCGCCATCGCCGCCGCCGCGTTCGCGCGACGCGAATATGTACCGCATGCGCGTTCCGCATCGTGGCACGCGACGGCCGCCGCGCCATCGCGAAACGTGCCGGCGCCGCATCCGCGCGCGGCTTCAGCCGCCGCGCGCGGCCTTGGGCGCTGCGGTCTCGGCGGCGATGCGGTCCATGATCAGATCGAGCTTGGCGAGGATCTTGCGCAGCTTCGCGACCCGCGCCGTGCCTTCATTGCCGAGCGACTTGAAGGTCGTGATCGGCGGCCGCACGTCGCCGACCGGGTAGCCGCAGGCGGCCGCCAGGGCCTTGGAATAGCACTGGTGGCCGTAGAGCGGGTGGCCCTGCTTGATGATCCCCCAGATCTCGTCGATCAGATGCTGGATCTTCGTCGCCTCGGCGATGCGACCCGCCTCCAGCAGCGGCCACATGCCGGTCGACGCGCGCGGGCAGAAATTGCCGTTCGGATCGACATAGCCGACCGCGCCGAGCTTGAAGCTCTCCACCACGCGTTCGCCCGCGAAGACGTTCATCTTGCCGCCGGTCAATTCGCAGATGTCGAAGACGCGGCCGACATCCATGCTCGCTTCCTTGATGTAGCGGACGTTTTCCAGGTCCCTGGTCATGCGGGCCACCAGCTTGGCCGACATGTCGACATTGGTCGTGAACGGGTTGTTGTGTTCCCCGTCAGCGCCTGAAGGACAATTTGAGTAGTTTGCGTACCGGAGGGTTTTCGGCTCATCGTCACCGCGAAAGGGACGAGGATGAGACCGATGAAACAGACCCTGCCGAACGGCACAGCCGAGCCGCATG
>VGDA01000032.1 GCA_016869915.1 Alphaproteobacteria bacterium | reverse complement strand
CGAGATCTGCGCAAGCCACGCGAGCCCGTCGTGGAAGCGGCTTATCACCTGCTGCGCGCGGTGCCTGTTGTTCCCGAGCACGAGCCCGGCGAGGTAGATCGCGAGGAAGCCCGAGGCGTCGACGAGCTGGGCGCCGGCGAAGACGGTGAGCGCCACCGCCGCGGCGAGGATCGGGTAGAGGCCGGCCGCGATGTCGACCCGGTTGACGAGCCAGAGCAGGAAGTAGCCGCCGATCACGCCGATCGCCGCGCCGCCGAACATCTGGACGATGAAGCTCTCCGCGATGTGCGCGGCGTCCAGCCCGGTGCCCTGCGCGGCGATCAGCTCGATGCAGGTAATGGTCAGGAATATCGCCATCGGGTCGTTGATGCCGGACTCGATCTCCAGCGTCGCGCTCACGCGCTTCGAGAGCTCGGTGCCGCGCGCGTGCAGCAGCAGGAAGACGGCTGCCGCGTCCGTCGACGCGATCGTCGCGCCGACCAGCAGCCCGGGCAGCCAGCCCATGCCGAGGACGAGGCTCGCGACGACGCCGATGATGGCCGCGGTCAGGAGCACGCCGACCGTGGCGAGGCTGAAGGCCGGCGCGAGGGCGATGCGGAAGGCGGAGCGCGGCGTGCGCAACCCGCCGTCGAAGAGGATGATCGCCAGCGCGACCGAGCCGACGAGGTAGGTGAGGCGGAAGTCGTCGAAGCGTATGCCGCCGATGCCATCCTCGCCGGCCAGCATGCCGATGCCGAGGAAGACGAGCAGCAGCGGCGCGCCGATGCGCGCCGACACGGTGACGAGCAGGATGCTCGCCGCGACGAGCAGCGCGCCGACGAAGATCAGCTGGAAGACGAGCTGGTTGATCAGTTCCACGAGGCTTTCCTGCACCGGTTTTGCCCGATGGGCGCGGGGCGCCGCAACCCTGCGTCGCCGGCGGCGCGCCGGCGCGCGATGTCGTAGGATGGCCCGGCCATGTCCGCCGACGTCGTCGACCTGCGCGATTTCTACGCCACGCCCCTCGGGCGGACCGCCCGCGAGGCGATCCGCGGGCGGCTGCGCGAGATCTGGCCCGACCTCTCGGGCATGCGCGTGGCGGGTATCGGCTATGCGCCGCCCTACCTGCGCGGCTTCGCGGGCGAGGCGGAGCGCGTGATGGCGCTGATGCCCGCGGGGCAAGGCGTCATGCGCTGGCCGCCGGATGGCCCGAACCTCGCCGCCCTCGTCGACGAGGCGGCGCTGCCGCTGCCCGACGCCTCGGTCGACCGCATCCTCGTCGTCCATGCGCTGGAGCATGCCGAGCAGTTGCGCCCGCTGCTGCGCGAGGTCTGGCGGGTGCTGTCCGGGCCCGGGCGGGCGGTCTTCGTGGTGCCCAACCGGCGCGGCATCTGGGCGCGGGTGGACAGCACGCCCTTCGGGCATGGCCAGCCCTATTCCGGCGGCCAGCTCTCGCGGCTTCTGCGCGACAACCTCTTCACGCCGACCCTCCGCGCGCCTGCCCTATTCGCGCCGCCCTTCGCCTCGCGGCCGCTGCTGAGCTCCGCGCGCGCCTGGGAGCGCGTCGGGCGGCGCTGGTTCGAGCGCTTCGCCGGGGTCGTGCTGGTCGAGGCCTCGAAGACCCTCTACGTCCCTGGCGCCGCGCGGCGCCGGCCGCTGCTGGCGCCGGCCCGCCCGGCGCTGGCCGGCACCTGGCGGCGGGATGCCGCCCCCGGCGGCGGGGACGGCTGAGCGCGCGGCGGGATCAGGCCCGCCGGCCGAGGACGAAGAGGCCCTGCTCGCCGAGGAGGTTCGCCAGGAAGCCCGGCGCGCGCAGGGCGCGCGGGCGGCCTGCGGCGTCGAGCACCATGCCGCGCTCGATCGCGATGCCGACGTCGGAGCAGAGCTCGGCGAAGTCGTCGATCGTGCAGAGATGGATGTTCGGCGTCTCGTACCAGGCGACGTCGTAGGAGTCGGTGACCGGCATCTTGCCCGACCACAGCAGCTTCAGCCGCACGTGCCACGCGCCGAAGTTCGGGAAGCTCACGATCGCGCGCCGGCCGATGCGCACGAGCTGCATCAGCACCTCGCGCGGGTCGTGCGTCGCCTGCAGCGTCTGCGACAGGATGACGTAGTCGAAGGCGTCGGACGGGTAGTCCTTGAGGTCGGTGTCGGCGTCGCCCTGTATCACCGAGAGCCCGTGCGCGACGCAGTTGTTCACGCCGGCCTGGCTGATCTCCATGCCGCGGCCGTCGACCTGGCGGAAATGGACGAGGTAGTCGAGCAACTGGCCGTCGCCGCAGCCGACGTCGAGCACGCGCGTGCCCGGCTCGATCATGTCCGCGATGACCTGCAGGTCGACGCGGATGTTGGCGCGCGGATGCGCGCCGACGAGCTGCTGCGGCGTCGCCATCAGCGCCTGAGCCCGCGCCGCTCGGCGCAGCCCTCGACGAAGCCGCCGAGCACCTTGAACAGCTCGGGCTCGTCGAGCAGGAAGGCGTCGTGGCCCTTGTCCGTCGGGATCTCCACGAAGCTCACGTTCGCCGCCGCGGCGTTGAGCGCATGGACGAGCGCGCGGCTCTCGGAGGTCGGGAAGAGCCAGTCGGAGGTGAAGCTGACCACGCAGAAGCGCGCGTTGCTGCCGCGGAAGGCATTGGCGAGCTGGCCGCCGAAGTCGCGCGCGAGGTCGAAGTAGTCCATCGCCCGCGTGATGTAGAGGTAGGAGTTGGCGTCGAAGCGCTCGACGAAGGTCGAGCCCTGGTGGCGCAGGTAGCTTTCCACCTGGAAGTCGGCGCCGAAGCCGTAGCTCAGCGCCTCGCGGTCCTGCAGGTTGCGCCCGAACTTGCGGTGGAGCGCCGTCTCCGACAGGTAGGTGATGTGCGCCGCCATGCGCGCCACGGCGAGGCCGCGATGCGGCCGCGTGCCGCGCTCGGCATAGCCGCCGCCGCACCAGTCCGGGTCGGCCATGATCGCCTGGCGGCCGACCTCGTGGAACGCGATGTTCTGCGCGGAGTGGCGCGCGGCGGTGGCGATCGGCATCGCGGAGAAGACCATGTCCGGGTGCGCGGTCGCCCATTGCAGGACCTGCATGCCGCCCATCGACCCGCCGACGACGCAGAACAGGCTCTCGATGCCCATGGATTCGACGAGGCGCTTCTGGGCGCGGACCATGTCGCCGATGGTGATGACGGGGAAGGACAGCCCGTAGGGCCTGCCGGTCGCGGGATCGGTCTCCTTCGGTCCCGTGGTCCCCATGCAGCCGCCGATGACGTTGGCGCAGATCACGAAGAACCGGTCCGTGTCGAGCACGCGGCCCGGCCCGACCAGCGTCTCCCACCAGCCTGGCTTGCCGGTGACGGGGTGCGTCTCCGCGACGAACTGGTCGCCGGTGAGGGCGTGGCAGACGAGGACGGCGTTGGCCTTCCGCTCGTCCAGCCGGCCATAGGTGCGATAGGCGATCGTCACCGGGCCGAGCCGCCCGCCGTTGTCGAGCGGCAGCGGATCGTCCGCCGGGATGACGAACCGCTCCCCCGGCAGGACCGGCGGCGGCGTGAGCGAAATCTTCTGCGAAGAGTTCGTCATGCGCTCGAAATTGCAAGGGGATCGTGAAAGCGCGCGCAGGATTGCACCCCCACCCCCCGCGTTCAAGGCCAGCATTTGCTTTCGCGCCGGCTTGCGGATATCTCGGTGGCGACGCGAATTCCGCACGGCCCATGGACGAGACGCCAAGACCGCTGGACGACATACGACGCGAGATCGACGCGCTGGACCATCGCATCCACGACGCGCTGATGGCGCGCGCCGTGCTCGTCGCCGGCGTGCGCCGGGCCAAGGGCGCGGACGGCGCGATCCTGCGCGCTGGCCGCGAGGCGGCGGTGCTCCGGCGACTCGTCGCGCGCCACCGCGGGGACATGGACCCCAGCGTCGTGGTTCGGATCTGGCGCGAGATCATGACCGCGTCCAGCCGCCAGCAGGGCTCCTTCTCCGTCGCGGTCGCCACCGCCGCGGCGGGCGGCGCCGGCATCGAGCTCGCCCGCGACCATTTCGGCATGCTGACCGCGCTGCAGCCCTCGTCGTCGATCGCGCAGGCGATCCGCGCGGTGACCGAGGGCAAGGCGCAGGCCGCGCTCGTCCCGCTCGCCGAGGACGTGCCCGAGGATCCCTGGTGGCGCAGCCTCGGGATCGGCCCGGGCCCGCAGCTGGTCGTCATCGCGCGCCTGCCCTTCGCGCATGACCAGCGCGCGGGCGCGGCGCTTCTCGTCGGGCGCCAGGACTTCGACCCGTCGGGCGAGGATCGCGGCTTCCTGATCGCCGAGACCCGCGCGGAGATCAGCCAGGCCAGGCTGCGCGCCGCGCTGGAGAAGCATGGCCTGCCCGTGACCGGCTTCCCCGCCTCGATCGACGACCCCGGCGGCGGCTCTCTGCAGCTCGTCGAGCTCGGCGCCTATGCCGCGCCGGGCGACGCGCGGCTCGCCGCCGCCGCCGCGGAGGCCGCGGAGCACGCCAACCTGCGCGTCGCGGGCGGCTACGCGGTCCCGCTCGACCTGCCGCGTGGCTGAGGCCGCGCGCGCAGCGCCATCCCATTCCCGAGAACCCGACACGGTGACCGCGCCATGACCTATCCCGTTCCCCGCCCCGGCGTGATGGAGATCGAGCCCTATGTCGGCGGCAAGTCCTCGGTCGCCGGCGCCGCGCGCGTGATCAAGCTGTCCTCCAACGAGGGCGCGCTCGGCCCCAGCAGGAGGGCGATGGAGGCCTATGCGAGCCAGGCCGCGAGCCTCCATCGCTATCCCGATGGCAGCGCGTCCGCGCTGCGCGAGGCGATCGCGCGGCGCTTCGGCCTAGACCCTGCGCGCATCGTCTGCGGCGCCGGCTCGGACGAGCTCATCGCGCTGCTGGTGAAGGCCTATGCCGGCCCGGGCGACGAGGTCCTCTACAGCCAGTACGGCTTCGTCATGTACCCGCTCTCGGCGCACGCCGCGGGCGCGACGCCCGTGAAGGCGCCGGAGACCGGCTTCCGCACCGACGTCGACGCGATGCTGGCGAAGGCCGGGCCGCGGACGAGGATCTGCTTCGTCGCCAACCCCAACAACCCGACCGGCAGCTATATCACCGCGGCGGAGCTTCGCCGGCTGCGCGAGGGGCTGCCAGCGCACACGCTGCTGGCGGTCGACGCGGCCTACGCGGAATACGTCACGCGCAACGACTACGGCGCCGGGCTCGAGCTGGTCGAGGCGCGCGACGACGTGGTCATGCTGCGCACCTTCTCGAAGATCTTCGCGCTCGGGGGGCTGCGCCTCGGCTGGGCCTACGCGCCCGCGGGCGTGGCCGACGTCCTCAACCGCGTGCGCGGGCCGTTCAACGTCTCCTCCGCGGCGCAGGCGGCCGGCGTCGCCGCGCTCGAGGACGTGGCCTTCGCCGATGCCGCGCGCGCCCACAACGACGCGTGGCTGCCATGGTTCGCCGGGCAGCTCGCGGCGCTCGGCCTCGCCTCGCTTCCCTCGGTCGGGAACTTCGTGCTCGTGCGCTTCCCGCCGGGCGCGCGCGATGCCGCCGCGGCGACCGCGCATCTCGCGCGCGACGGCATCATCCCGCGCCCGGTCGCGAACTACGGGCTGCCGGACTGGATCCGCTTCACCATCGGCACGGAGGAGGAGATGCGCGCGGTCGTCGCAAGCCTCTCCGCCTTCATGGAGGCCTGAGGCGATGGCACGGCCGAAGCCGCTCTTCCGTCGCGTCGCGATCGTCGGCTTCGGGCTGATCGGGTCCTCCGTCGCGCGCGTGATGCGCCGCGACGGCCTCGCCGGCGAGATCGTCGCCTGCGACGCCTCGGCCGAGGCGCGCGCGCGCGTCCTCGCGCTCGGCATCGCGGACCGCGCCGTCGCGAGCCCCGCCGCCGCCGTGCGCGGCGCCGACCTGGTCATGCTCTGCACGCCGGTGCGCAGCTTCGGCGCGATCGGCGCGGCCATGGCGCGCGGCCTGTCGAAGGGGGCCATCGTCTCCGACGTCGGCTCGGTGAAGGGCGCGGTCGTCGAGGCGCTCGCGCCGCACATCCCGAAGGGCGTGCATCTCGTGCCTGGCCACCCGATCGCCGGCACCGAGAACTCCGGCCCCGATGCCGGCTTCGCCGAGCTCTTCCAGGGGCGCTGGTGCGTCCTCACGCCACCCGAGGGCGCGAGCCCGCGCGCGGTCGCACGCGTCGCGGAGTTCTGGCGTCGCGCGGGCATGGAGATCGCGACGATGTCGCCCGCGCACCACGATCGCGTGCTCGCCATCACCAGCCACGTGCCGCACCTCATCGCCTACACGATCGTGAGCACGGTCAGCGACCTCGAGGAGACGATGCGCGCGGAGGTCATCAAGTTCGCGGCATCCGGCTTCCGCGACTTCACGCGGGTCGCCGGCTCCGATCCCACGATGTGGCGCGACATCTTCCTGTCGAACCGCGACGCCGTGCTCGAGATGACCGGCCGCCTCTACGAGGACATCGCGCTCCTGCAGAAGGCGATACGGCACGGCGACGGCGACACGCTGCACCGCGTCTTCTCGCGCTCGCGCCGCGTCCGACGCGGCATCGTGCAGGCGAAGCAGGCCTGAGGCCGGGCGGCGCCGCGGGTCCTCAGCGCGGACCCAGGTCCAGGGGCTGGAGCCGCATCACCGGTATGCCGCCAACCAGGAGGCGGCCATCCTGCGCCGTCAGCGGCACGGAGACCTCCGGCCTCCCGGTCGCGGGATCGGTGCGCGCCATGCCGGTGGCGATCGCGCCCAGCATCGTCGCCTGCTGGCGGGGCAGGAGCCCTGCCCGCGACAGCGCCTGGAGCAGCTCCGGGACGCCGGAGATCCGCAGCGACAGGGCGGCCTCTGGCCGGTTGCGCGCGTCGAGCGTCGCCGTGCCCTCGCCCGCGACCAGCACGGGTGGCCAGTCGAGGCGCAGCACCGGCATGTCGACCACGCCGCCGGAGGCCCTCCAGGCCTCGACCCTCGCCGCCTGGGTGCCCGCGCCCGGTCGTTCGCCGCGCAGGACGAGCTGGATCTCCGCGCTGCGCAGCGCACGGTCGAAGGGCGGGCGCGCGTCCGGAGGCGGCACGAGCTCCGCGACCGAGGCGGACAGCGCGAGCAGGCCGCGTGTCGCCGGGTCCGCGCCGCCCGCGTCGCGCAGGTCGACAACGAGCCGCGTCGCGCGCGCCGTTGTCGCTGCACCGGGCGCGCGCAGCGCGACGTCGCCAAGCTCGACGCGGATGCCGGCGAGGCGCCCGTCCGCGCGCAGCGAGAGCACCGCGTCGGGGCGCGCGGCCTCGACCTCGAGCGCCATGCCGTCATGCTCGAGGCGATGGGCGCCCGGGAAGCGCAGGGGGACGCGCGGCAGGTCCCACGGCACGACGCCGGCCTCGATGCGCGGGCCGGAGGCCGATTGCGGCCGCGGCGCGTCGCGGGAGATCGCGTAGCCCTCCGCCACCAGCGTCCAGCCCAGAGGGAATCCCTCGACCGAGAGGCGCCGATGCGAGATGCGCGCGCCGGCCGCGCGCTCCTGCTCGATCCAGGCCTGCGCGCCGCCCTCGACGAGGCGCGCCACCGCGAACCAGGTCGCGGCCCAGAGCAGCGCTGCGATGAGCAGCGCGCCTGCCGCGGCCGCCGCTATGCGCGCGCCGCGGGTCATCGCCGCGCGCCGGCCCAGGCGAGCGCCTGGCGCATCACCTGGCGGCTGCGCGCGAGGACGAGCTCGTTCCAGTCGGGGCTGTCCGGGAAGAAGGCGCGCCGCGCGGCCGCGCGCAGCCGCCGCTGCACGGGGTCGGCCGCGTCGAGCCCGTTGCGGCGCGCCCAGCAATCGCCGCGCAGGGAGTCGATCACCTCGTCGATCGTCCGCGTGCCGAACTCGAAGGTGACGAAGACGCAGCGCTCGCCCAGCCTGTCGCGCCAGCCGAAGGCGCTGAGCCCGCGGCGGATCGTGGAGACCGACGTGCCGCGCGCCGGCTCCGTCACGGACTCGCCCCAGGTCGCCATCACCCGCTCGCGCGCCTCGCTGCCCTGCGGCATGTGCGAGATCGGCTCGCCGTAGCCGAACGGGCCGAGGCCTGTATGCATGTCGAGGACGGTGACCGTGTCGCGCTGCGCGAGGCGGTGGCGATCCATGATCTCCTCCTCGGTGCGGCGCGCCCAGGTCGGGCCCGCGCCGCCGAAGAACAGGCCATGCGGATGGTCGTACTGGCCGGAGGAGACCGCGCGCAGCCATTGCTGCGGCGTTCGCGTGCGCCGCCATTCGGCGAGCGCGGCATCCGCTGCCTCGCGCGCCGGGCCCTCGATGCCGGCTGGCACGAGATGCGCGGCGAGCTCGTCGTAGCCCTCGTTGCGCGGCAGCGGCGCGGAGAAGTCGACCCAGTTGCGGTTGAGGTCGACGTTCTCCTCGGTCGTGCGGCTGAGCCATGCCCAGCCGAAGGGGTTGACGGCATGGACGAGCAGCACCGCGGTGTCGCGGGGCAGGGCGGCCGCGCCGCCGGAGAGCAGCCAGTCGAGCTGCGCGCCGCCGCCGCAGAAGCCCTCGACGCCATGCGTGCCGGAGATCATCGCCACGACGTGGCGCGCATCCTTGGGCCCGATCCAGGCCGCATCCGTGGCAAGGACCTCGCCCGCCGGCCCGCGGCGCGGGTTCTCGTGGCTCTCGACCGCGATGCCGAAGACGCGGCAGGCGTCGATGAACCGCGCGCGCGCCGTGGCGTAGTCGGGCGAGAAGCAGATCCGCGAGGCGCGGTCGATGTCCATGCGTCACTCCATCCGCGATGCGATGCGAAGCATAGCGGCGCGCGGGGAAAATCTCTCCAGAGGAGAAAGCCGGCGCATTTTCCCCCTCGAGAGGGTTCCATGCCGGACGGGACTTCGCGCGAGGCGCTTGGGCAAGCGGGCCCGCCCTCGGCTAGTCTTCCTCCCATGGACGCCCAGCCCACCTCGCCTTCCCGCGCCGCGCTCTGGATGTCGGGGTGGCTGTCGCTGATGCTCGTGATCGCCATCGCTGGACGCGAGGCGCTGCGCGGGCTCCATGTCTTTCAGGTCATGGAGCTGCGATCGCTGATCGGCTTCGCGATGGTCTGGCCGCTGGTCCACGCCTCCGGTGGCTGGCGGGCGATGGGCACGGCGCGGCCGGGCCAGCATGTCCTTCGCAACGTCGTGCATTTCGGCGCGCAGTATTGCTGGTTCGCCGCGCTGCTGATGATCCCGCTCGCGCAGGTCGTCGCGATCGAGTTCACGATGCCGATCTGGTCGGCCGTGCTCGCGGTCGCGCTGCTCGGCGAGCGCATGGACCGCGGGAAATGGGTCGCGATCGCGCTGGGCCTCGCCGGGGTCGTGGCGATCGTGCGGCCCTCCGCGACCACGATCGAGCCCGGCCAGCTGGTCGCGCTCGCCTCGGCCTTCGGCTTCGCGGCCTCGGTCGTGCTGGTGAAGTCGCTCACGCGCACCGATGCCGCGATCAAGATCAGCGTCTGGATGCTGGTCGTGCAGAGCGTGATCGGCCTGCTGCCCGCGCTGCATGTCTGGGCCTGGCCGACGCCGGCCGCCTGGGGCTGGGTCGCGGTGGTGGCGTTCTGCGGCGTCTACTCGCACTACTGCTTCGCGCGGGCCATGCAGCACGCGCCGGCGACCGTGCTCGTCCCCATGGACTTCCTGCGCGTGCCGCTGACCGCGCTGGCCGGCTGGGCCATCTATGGCGAGCGGGTAGACGCGATGACGGTCGTCGGCGTGCTGCTCATCCTCGCGGGCAACCTGCTGAACCTGCGCCGGCGCTGAGCGACCGACCGCCGCGGGATTGCATGGCCGCGCGGGGCGGCTATGGTCGGCGGCCCCCAACGCCGACGCAGCAGCGCATGACCGAAGACCTCTCGCGACCCCCCGCACGGGGCAAGGACCTCTGGGTCTTCGCCTACGGGTCCCTGACATGGGATCCGGGCTTCCCCTTCGAGGAGGCGCGGCCCGCGCTGCTGCGCGGCTACCACCGCGCCTTCTGCCTCTACTCCACGCACTATCGCGGCACGCCCGAGCGCCCCGGCCTCGTCCTCGGCCTGGACCGCGGCGGCGCCTGCCGCGGCATCGCCTATCGCATCGCCGCCCCGCGCGTGGCCGCCGCCTGGGCCTATCTCTGGGAGCGCGAGATGCTGGACGACGCCTATGCCTGCCGCGTGCTGCGCCTGCGCGTCGGCGGGCGCGTCGTGCATGCGCGCGGCTTCGTGATCGACCGCGCGCATCGCAGCTACGCGGGCAAGCTCGGGATCGCGCGCATGGCGGAGATCATCCGCGGCGCGCATGGCAGGCGCGGCGCATGCAGCGCCTATCTCGAGAACACCGTGCGCCGGCTCGACCAGCTCGGCATCCCCGACCGCAGGCTCCACGAACTGCTTGCCGCGGTGCGCGGCGGCGAGGGACGGCCCGGCGGCTAGCGCGCGGCGAGCCACTCCCCCAGCGGGGCGGCGATCGCGGCGATGCCCTTGTAGGCGAGCTCGCCGTCGGGAAGGTGGCGGATGGCGGCGGCGAGGTTGCGCGCGTCGGCCGGCGGCACGTCGCCCAGCCGCGTGACGCGCGTGTCGATCGCGAAGAGGATCGCGCGGCTGCGCGGCAGGCGGCGCAGGGTCTGGCGCTCGTTGCGCAGGAAGAGCCCGTCGGCGAAGCGCTCGGGCGGCACGGCGTGCCTGCGCGGGGATTGCGGCTGGAACAGGTCCGGCCGGTCGTGGATCGTCCAGTTCCAGCGCTCGACGATGCGTCCGTCCGCGAGCGCGCCGAAGAAGCGGTCGACCGGCGCGGCCAGCGCCTTGCCGTAGTCGGGCACGGGGCCGTGGATCTCCGCGAGCGGGCTGCCGAGCTTCTCGCCGAGCCGCCAGCGCGAGGGGAAGCACAGCGAGGCCGCGACGAGGCGCGGCACGCCCTCCGCGTCCTCCTGCACGAGGCAGAGGTCGTCCGGCACGAGGCGCCCGGCGAGGTCGAGCGGATGCATCGACGGGCTGCTCATGCCCACGAGCTCCGACGTCGCGGCGATCGCGAACATCGTGCCCATGCGCGGGTAGCGCGTCGGGAAGCGACGCGGCAGGTGGTCGAAGAGGAGCTGCGCGACCTCCTCGCCCGCCGCCTCCGTGCCCGGCATCGCGGCGAAGACCTCGCCATGGCGCTCGGCGAGAAGCCGGCGCTTGAGCACCAGCTTCTCGCGCTGGTCGTCGCCCAGCACGATCCAGTCGCGCTCCGGTATCGCCACCAGCCCCATGCGCGGCCGGTGCGGGCCGGAGGCGGCCTGTGCCAGCAGCGCGGAGACGGCCGGGTCGATCATCGCGCCGCCGCCGCGTCGCTCAGGCGCATTTCGAGTAGCCGCAGCTCGTGCAGGTGTCGCAGCCTTCCTGTCGGATCAGCGACGGCGCGCTGCACTTGGGGCAGCTGCGCATGCGCGCGGCCGCGCCGCCCGAGACGGCGGAGAAGCGCGGGCGCGACGCCGCGCCCGACGTGGCCTGCGGCGTGCCCACGGCCTGGATCTCGGCCGGCGCGGCCTCGGCCGCGATGTCGGCGGGCACCAGCCCGACATCGGCATAGGGATCGCTCGGCAGGGCGCCGCCCGGCCGCACGAAGCCGATGTCGATCATGTGGCGCTCGATGACCTCGCCGATCGCGGCGAGGAGCGAGGGCACGTAGCGCCCGTCCATCCACTGCCCGCCGCGCGGGTCGAACACGGCCTTGAGTTCCTCGACCACGAAGGAGACGTCGCCGCCGCGGCGGAACACCGCCGAGATCATGCGCGTCAGCGCCACGGTCCAGGCGTAGTGCTCCATGTTCTTGGAGTTGATGAAGACCTCGAAGGGCCGGCGGCGCCCCTCCATCACCACGTCGTTGAGCGTGATGTAGAGGGCATGCTCGCTGTCGGGCCACTTGATCTTGTAGGTCTTGCCGGGCAGCGCCTCGGGCCGGTCGAGCGGCCGCGTCATGTAGACGACGCCGCCCGCCTCGAAGGCGTCGGCGGGGCGCGCGGCGGGCTTGTCCAGCGGCAGGGCCTGCTGGACCGGCGCGGCGTCCTTCTTCTCGTCCTTCTTCGTCTCGAGCACGGCGCCGGTGATGTCGTTGGGCCGGTAGGTCGTGCAGCCCTTGCAGCCGAGGTCGTAGGCCTGCTGGTAGACGTCCTTGAAGGCCTCGAACGAGATGTCCTCCGGCACGTTGATCGTCTTGGAGATCGAGGCATCGATGTATTTCTGCACCGCGGCCTGCATCACCACGTGCTCCGCGGGCGTCAGGCGCTGCGCGTCGACGAAGCTGTCGGGCAGCTCGGCGTTCTCGCCGAACATGCGGCGGTGCAGGCGGTAGGCGTGGTCGCTGACCTCCTCGGTCCTGCGGGTGCCGTCCGGCATCAGCACGTTGCGCAGGTAGGAGAAGCTGAACACCGGCTCGAGGCCGGAGGACACGTTGTCCGCCATCAGCGAGATCGTGCCCGTCGGCGCGATCGAGGTGAGCAGCGCGTTGCGGATGCCGTGCGTGGCGATGGCGTCGCGCACCGCCTGCGGCAGCTCCTGCGCGATCTCGCCGTCGAGGTAGCGGTCGCGGTCGAAGAGCGGGAAGGGGCCCTTCTCGCGGGCGAGCTCGACCGAGGCCATGTAGGCGCCGTCGCGGATGCGCGCCATCCAGCGCTCGGTGAGAGCGACCGCGGCGTCGGTGCCGTAGCGCACGCCGCACATGATCAGCGCGTCGGCGAGGCCGGTGATGCCGAGCCCGATGCGCCGCTTGGCCTTCGCCTCGTCGCGCTGCGCCTCCAGCGGGAAGCGCGAGACGTCGGTGACGTTGTCGAGCATGCGCACGGCGAGCGGCAGGATGCGGTCGAGCTCCGCCTCGTCGAGCGCGGCCTCCGGCGTGAACGGCGCCTTGACCAGGGCGGCGAGGTTGACCGAGCCGAGGAGGCAGGCGCCGTAGGGCGGCAGGGGCTGCTCGCCGCAGGGATTGGTGGCGCGGATGTCCTCGCAGTAGTGCAGCCGGTTCCGGCGGTTGATGCGGTCGATGAAGATCACGCCCGGCTCGGCGTAGGCGTAGGTCGAGCGCATGATGCGGTCCCAGAGCTCGCGCGCGCGCAGCGTGCGGTGGACCGTGTCGCCGAAGCGCAGCTGCCAGGGCGCGTCCTCGCGCACCGCGTCCATGAAGGCGTCGGTCACGAGCACCGAGAGGTTGAACATGCGCAGCCGGCCGGGCTGGCGCTTGGCGTCGATGAAGGCCTCGATGTCCGGGTGGTCGCAGGCGAGCGTCGCCATCATCGCGCCGCGGCGATGGCCGGCGGACATGATCGTGCGGCACATCGCGTCCCACACGTCCATGAAGCTGAGCGGGCCGGAGGCGTCGGCGCCGACGCCTTTCACCGGCGCGCCCTTGGGGCGCAGCGTCGAGAAGTCGTAGCCGATGCCGCCGCCCTGCTGCATCGTCAGCGCGGCCTCGCGCAGGTGCGAGAAGATCCCCGCCATGTCGTCGGGGATCGTGCCCATCACGAAGCAGTTGAAGAGCGTGACGTGGCGGCTGGTGCCGGCGCCGGCGACGATGCGGCCCGCGGGGATGAACTTGAAGCCCTCGAGCGCGCCGTGGAACGCGTCCGCCCAGCGCGCGCGCGCCTCGGGCGCCTCGGCCCCGGCGAGCGCGTCCGCGATGCGCCGCCACGTGTCGGGGATGTCGCGATCGACGGGCTGCCCGCGCTCGTCCTTGAAGCGGTACTTCATGTCCCAGATCTGCTGGGAGATCGCGGAAACTGGCTGCATGGTCATCGTCCTGCTCGGGAGGGCCGGGGACTATAGGCGCCCGGGGGCGCGGCGCCAATGTTCCTGCTTCGTTTCGGCGGAAGTCCCCTCCGCCGCCCCCGACCTCGCCAGCCCGATGCCCCCGCCGCGCGCCGCGCGCGGCGCGTCATGGGCTCGCCGCGTCCCCTGCCTCGCGCTCGAGCCGCGTCGTCGCCGACTCGATCGCCTCCTCCAGCCGGCGCATGAACTCCGCGCGCTGCAGCCCGGCCGGGATCTCAGGCAGGAACTCGACGACGATGCGCCCGGGCCGCTTCAGGAAGCTGCGCCGCCCCCAGCACAGGCCCGAGTTGAGCGCCACCGGCGTGGTCGGCATGCGCAGCGCATGCTGGAGCGCCGCGATCCCAGGCTGGTAGGGATGCGCGGAGGCCGGGGCGCCGGGCGGCGTGCGCGTGCCCTGGGGGAAGATCACGATCTGGCGTCCCTCGTCGCGCGCGGCAGCGGCATCAGCGACGAGCTTCTTCAGCGCCGAGGCGCCGGCCTTGCGATCGACGAGGATCATGCGCTGGTGGCGCGCGAAGAGCCCGTAGATGGGGATCGCGGCGAGTTCCTGCTTCATCACGTAGGCGACGTCGTGCGCGAGCAGGTAGAACAGCATCGTGTCGAGCGCGGACTGGTGCTTGGCGGCGACGAGCCGCGCGCCGGGCGCGAGCGCGCCGCGCACCTCCAGCCGGACGCCGACCACCGCGCGCAGCAGCAGCAGCGTCCCGCGCGCCCAGCGCGCGCCGAGCGCATGGATCGCGCGGCGCGGCGCGAGCAGCAGCGGCAGCCCGGCGAGCAGCAGCAGGATCGTCCAGCCGAAGAAGGCGAGGTTGAACAGGGCGGAGCGGAGCAGGATCATCGCGGGCTACCGAGATAGGGCCGCAGGAGCGCCGCGACCAGCTTGTGGTACTCGCCGACGACAAGCTGCAGCGAGCCGGGCCATGCCCACCATTCGTCGCGGCGGAAGCTCTCCGGGATGACGGGATGAGGCACGATCGCCATGCCGGGCATCGCGCGCCTGAACTCCAGCAGGCTGCGCGGCATATGGTACGAGGCGGTGACCAGGCGCAGGCTCGCCACGCCCTCCCGTGCCGTCCAGTCGCGCGTCTCAATGGCGTTGCCCTCGGTCGTTCCGGCCTCGTAGCCGAGCGCGATGCAGCACTCGAGGTCGCCTGGCGATTGGCGCTGCGTGCGCAGCAGTTCCTGCACGTCGACGCCGCGATAGACCCCGGAGACCAGCAGCCGCCGCGCGCGGCCCTGGCGCAGCAGCTCGAGCCCCGTCGCCACGCGCGCCGCGCCGCCCGTCAGCACGACGATCGCGTCGGTGCGGCTGCCGTCGTCGCCCGGCTCGCGCGGGATGAGCTCGACGAACCAGAGCAGCCCCGCGAGGTAGACGAGGATCGGCACCGTCACGAGCAGCGCGAAGAGCCGCGCCCAGGATGGCGGTCGGCCGCGCGGCAGCCTCACCGCGGCGCCCCCAGGATCGCATCGACGGCGGCGGCGAGGTCCTCGTGGACGGCGACGGGCATGAGCGCGGGCGGCAACCCGGCGGCCTGCGTGGCAGCGCCATGCCCCGTGCGCACCAGCATGCGCGCCGCGCCCGCGGCGAGCGCCGCCTCGAGGTCGCGTAGCGAATCCCCGACCATCGTCGCGTCATGGCCCGCGACGCGGAAGCGGCGCATCGCGTCGAGCAGCATGCCGGGCGCGGGCTTGCGCTGGG
>VGDA01000031.1 GCA_016869915.1 Alphaproteobacteria bacterium | reverse complement strand
CGCCTCCGACGGTCGAGATCGCGAGCGACGCCGCGAGGCGTCGCCAGGCGTAGGGGGATTCCGGTATCGAGGGCGGCGTCGCGGTCGCGTCGCCGCCTCCGGCGGCGCGCGTCATCGCTTCGACCTCGGGATTCGGTCGTTCAGTTGTAGCGGTTCGCGGCTTCCTGGGCCATGGGCGCCGCCTGCGCCGTCATCGCCTGCTCGTCGATGAGCCAGCCCTGGTACATGCGTATGTTCAGCGTCTCACCGACCTTGATCGCGCCGTCGTGGTCGCAGCGGCTGAAGACGAGCCGGTCCAGCGGCAGGCGGCGGATCGCCTTGATGCAGGCATCGTCGCCGAGCATGCGCACGTCGTGCCTGCCGAGGTGGATCTTGATGAGGTCGGCGTCGAACTTGTTGACGCGGACATAGGGCAGGAGCTCGAGCGTGAGGCCGTCGACGATCACGCCGAAGCCCAGCTTGCGCAGCTTCCCGACCGCAGACACCGCCTTGGTGACGTCCTGGAAGATGTCGCCGCAGGCGATCTCGAAGTGGAGGTTCGCGCGTTCCTTCTCCTCCATGTGCCCGGCGAAGATGTCCATCAGACGGTCGTGCACGGTGTCGACCGAGAGGTTGATGCTCACCTTGTGGGCGACCTTCGTCTTTGATGCCATGAGGTGGTGTAGGAGCCGCTCGTCGAGGACGCGGCAGAGCTGGCTGAAGAGCGGGTCGCTGGAGCGGAGCTCGACGTCCGGGAACAGCTTGCGCTTCATGTCCGCGAGGCTGATGAAGCGCTCCTCCATCATCGGCCACCAGATACCCGTGGCATGGCGCACGAAGACGTCCTGCTTCTTCAGGAAGTGGCGGATCTCGCGCCGCGCGATGCGGTGCTCGATGCGGGTGAGCATCGCCGCCGTCATGGGGCCGCGGAGGTCGGCGTCGGGCTCGTCCGGGTCGCTGGCGGCGGCCCCGGCGGAGGCGTTGGCGAGCTCGCCGCCCTTGAGGTATCGGCCGATCCAGCGGCGCAGCTCGCGGAACTGGTCGGGCATCTCGAAGCTGCGCAGCAGCTTGCGCAGCGTCTCCTCCGCGATGTCCGGGTCCTTCAGGATCCACTGCATGAGTTCGCCCTCCACGGCGGAGGCGGCGCCGATCGTGTCGAGCCGCGCGATCAGCGCCATGTCCCCGTTCGCCATCATGAAGACGTTGCCGCGCAGGCGCTCGGCCATGTCGCGCACGAGGCTCTGCTGGACGCGGAGCAGCCGGACATTGCCGTGTATGCTGAGGAGCGCGGAGAAGTCGATCGTGATGGCGACGTATTTCTGCGGTGCCCGGATCAGGCGCCGCCAGAAGGCGAGGAGTTCCTCTTCCGAGCCTATTCGCCGTCCTTTTCCCGCGCCATGCACGCCAGGCTGGCGTCGGCGCACCGGATGGGCGCCATCGCGCACGAGTAGGCGCCGCCAAGAGTAAACAACTTCCTAATTTCGACCGGGGCGGGGGGCGCTTGCGCAAGCGCGGCCGAGGTGGATGATGGGCCTCCACCAAGGAGGGGCCGATGGGCGGGTTGATCGAGCGCGGGATCCTGGTCACGGGGTCGGGGAGCGGCATCGGGGCGGCCATCGTCCGGCGCCTGGCGCGCCCGGGCACGGCCGTCCTCGTCCATGCGCTCACCAACCAGGCGGGCTGCGACGCCGTCGCGGCGCAGGCGCGGGCGGCTGGCGCCGTTGCGGAGACCATGCTCGCGGACCTGGCGAAGCCCGGTGCCGGGGCGGCCCTCGTCGAGGAGGCGGCGCGTCGCTTCGGGCGCCTGGACGTGCTGGTCGCCAACGCGGGCTTCCCCGACGCGCGGGGTATCGGCGTGCTCGACCGCGCCGGGCTCGACTACATCCACGCCGCCATCCTCGGCGGGTTCTTCGACATGGTGACGGCGGCGAAGCCGCACCTCGAGCGGGCGACCGACGGGCGCGTGGTCACGATCAGCACCCACAACGCGCATGTCTTCCGCGCCGACTACCCGGTCTACCCGGGATCCGGCTCGGTCAAGCATGCGCTGGAGACCATGACCCGTGCCGTCGCGACCCAGTTCGCGCCGTTCGGCGTGACGGCGAACGCGATCGCTCCCGGCCTCATCCGCAAGGACGCGCAGACCGACCAGTTCTACACGGCCGAGCGGTGGCGCGAGCTCGCCGCCAAGGTCCCCCTGGGCCGTCTTGGCGAGCCGGACGAGGTCGCGGCGCTCGCGACGTTCCTAGCCTCGCGCGACGCGTCCTACGTCACCGGGCAGGTCATCCACGTCAATGGCGGGCTGATCTGAGCCTGGCCATCCGGCCCGGCGCCGACCGGGCCGGACCGCGGCGTTCAGCGCAGCGCCGCGCCGCCCTCCGGGTCGAAGAAATGCATGTTCTCGTGCGCCACCGCCGCCTCGATCGCCGCGCCGGCGGGGAAGACGAGCTCGGGGTCAACGCCCGCGATCCGGAAATCGGCGCCGGCGATGCGGATGGCGAGGAGCTGCTCGTCGCCGAGCTGCTCGGTGACCATCAGGCGGCCCCGGATCGGCGCCTGTCCTTCCGCGGACGGGCTGCCCAGGCGGACATGCTGCGGCCTGATGCCGAGCACCGCGCTGCGCCCGGCGAGGGGCCCGAGGCGGGGGAAGGCGCGCGCCGGCACGTCGAAGCCGATGCCGTCGCCCGAGAGGCGGAAGCCGTCGCCCGCCGCCTCCACGCGCATCTCCACGAAGTTCATCGCGGGCGAGCCGATGAAGCTGGCGACGAAGCGGTTGACCGGTCGGCGATAGAGCTCGAGCGGCGTGCCCACCTGCTGGACGTAGCCGTCCTTCATCACGACGATGCGGTCGCCGAGCGTCATGGCCTCGACCTGGTCGTGGGTCACGAAGACGGCCGTGGTCGGCACGCGCTCGCGCAGTTCCTTGATCTCGAGGCGCATCTGCGCACGCAGCTGCGCGTCGAGGTTGGAGAGCGGCTCGTCGAAGAGGAAGACGCTGGGATTGCGCACGATGCAGCGGCCGAGCGCGACGCGCTGCTGCTGGCCGCCGGAGAGCTGGCGCGGGCGCCGCTCCAGCAGCGGCTCGATCGACAGGATCCGCGCGGCGCGCGCGATCTGGTCCTTGATCTCCGCCTCGGGAAGGCGCCGGTTGCGCAGGCCGAAGGCGAGGTTGTCGTAGACCGTCATGTGCTGGTAGAGCGCGTAGTTCTGGAACACCATCGCGATGTCCCGGTCCTTCGGCGGCAGGTCGTTGACCACGCGCCCGCCGATCGAGATCGTGCCGGAGGTGATCTCCTCGAGCCCAGCGATCATGCGCAGCGTGGTCGACTTCCCGCAGCCGGACGGGCCGACGAGCACCACGAACTCCCTGTCGGCGATCCTCAGGTCGACGTCGCGCACCGCGGCGACGCTGCCATAGGACTTGCAGAGCTTCTCGAGAACGACCTCGGCCATCGGTTCAGACCTTCAATCCGCGTATGACGTATTTCTGACCGAAGACGGTCACGAGGAGCGCGGGGCCGAGCGAGAGCACCGCGGTCGCGCTCATCAGGTGCCACTCCATCCCGAGCTCGTGGACGAACTGCGCCATCACCACGGTCAGGATCGGCGTCTCGTGCGCGGTCAGGATGAGGGCGAAGAGGAACTCGTTCCAGGTGTAGAGCCAGCACAGGATCGCGAGCGCCGTCAGGCCCGGGATCGCGGCGGGCATGGCCACGCGCCAGAACGCGCCCCAGCGCGAGCAGCCGTCGATCATGGCGGCGTATTCCATCGACGGGTCGATGCCGTCGAAGAAGCCCTTCATGATCCACGAGAAGAAGCAGACATGCACCGCCACGTGCGGCAGCAGCAGGCCCCAGTACGTGTCGAAGATGCCCAGCGCCCGGGTGACGAAGTAGAGCGGCAGCACCCAGGAGACGTAGGGCACGCAGCGGAACACGTAGATGAGCGAGAACCACGTGTTCGGGATCGGCCCCCTGAAGCGCGAGAGCATGTAGCCCGAGGTGACCGTGACGCCGAGCGACAGGATGGTCGCCAGCGTCGAGATCACGAAGCTGTTCCACATCGCCTTCAGGACGACCGGCTGGCCGAGGACCTCGTGGAAGTTCTCGAGCGTGAAGTCGGTGCCGCGATGCACGTAGAAGACCGCGTAGCCGGGCCGCAGCGAGGTGAGCCCCAGCCACAGCACGGGGAAGGCGAAGAGCAGGCAGACCGCGACCATGGCAAGCAGGAACAGCATCCGCCGCCCGCCGGGCGCCAGCGCCTCGAAGAAGCCGGGCGCGCGGCGCGGCGCGGGCGCGGGGAGGGAAGCCGTCGTCACTTGGACACCTCGACCCAGCGGTTCAGGATCCGGTACAGGCCCATCGCGAAGAACACGATGATGAACGCGCCGATGACGGCCGCGGCCGAGCCGCGCCCGAAGTTGAGGAACTGGAACGCCTCGACATAGGCGTAGATGGAGAACACCTCGGTCGCGCGCGCGGGGCCGCCGCCCGAGATCGTCCAGACGATGTCGAAGGTGCGGAAGGCGTCGATCGAGCGGATCACGATGCACACGACCATGACCGGCCGGAGCATTGGCAGCGTGATGTGGCGGAAGACGCGCCACGGCGTCGCGGCGTCGATCTGCGCCGCCTCGAAGGGCTCCGGCGGCAGGCTCTGCAGGCCTGCGAGCAGGAGCAGCGTGAACCACGGGGTCCACAGCCAGACATCGGTGAGGAGGATCGCGAGGAAGGCCGTCCAGCGCTGCGTCAGCCACGCCACCGGCGCGAAGCCGAAGAGGTCGAGCACGACGTTCACGATCCCGAACTGGTCGTTGAACATCCAGCGGATCATGATCGCCGCGATCACCGGCGCCACCATCAGCGGCAGCAGGATGACGGTCTGGACCAGCCAGCGGCCGCGGAACTTGCGGTTCAGCAGCAGCGCGAGGGCGAGCCCGAGGCCGAGCGAGCAGCCGACGCTCGCCGCCATGAAGCCGAACGTGTTCGGCAGGACGACGAGCAGGAACTCGGGGTCGCTCAGGACGTAGAGGTAGTTCTTCAGCCCGACCCAGGTCCGCTTCGGGTCATGCAGGGCCCAGTCGCGGAAGCTCGCGTTCGCGCCGGTGATGATCGGCACGATCTGGAAGAAGACGAGCGCGAAGACCGCCGGCGCGATGAGCGCCAGCATGAAGCGCTTCTTCTCGTCGAGCCCGAGGAAGGACCGGCGCGCGGCGTGGGTCGTTGCCATCTGTGCGGGGATGCCTTGGTGTTCGTCGTGGGGCGATCTTGCTCGCGGGGCGGCGTGCGGAGCGCGACGGCCGTTCCCGGCCGCCGCGCCCGCCTTCCGCGTGAGGCGTCAGTTGCCCGTGGCCGCCCTGCGGATCTTCTCCACGTTGTCCTGCATGACCTTCCCGATGTCCTCGCGCTTGCCGGACATCGCCGCGATCACCGCGTCGGAGTAGGCCTTGTGCACGGCGGGCCACTCCGGGAAGTAGTAGGCGGCGTGCGTCACCGGCTTCTGGTCGAAGACCGCGTTCTTGAGCATGCGGAAGTCGGCGTCCTGGGCGGCGATCTTGTCCCAGAGCTTGACGTTGGGAGGCGGGCCGCCCGTCTTCTTCCACATCTCGAGTTGGCCTTCCTCGTCGCCGAGCATGAAGGCCAGCGCCTCCTTGGCGAGCTTCTTGCGCTCGGCGGAGATGCCCTTCGGGATGCCCCAGCCCCAGACCTCGTTCCAGGAGGTCGGCTTCTGCGCGCGCGGGCCCACGGGGAACGGCGCCATCGCCACCTTGCCGACGATCTTCGAGCGCCTCGGGTCGTTGAACTCCCCGTAATGCGTCGAGTCCACGACCGTGAAGGCGGCGTCGCCGGCCATGAAGATCGCGTTCGCCTCGTTGCGCGTGTAGGCGGTCATGCCCGGTGGGCTGACCTTGTGCGTGTTGATCGCGTCCCACCAGTACTCGACGATCTCCCTGTGGCAGGGCTCGGTGATCGCCGGCTCGAAGTTCGCCGCCTTGAGCTTGGCGTTGTCGCGCTCGAAGAGCGGCTTGAGGATGTCGCAGTTGTTCGCCCACATGGTCCACCAGAAGCTGAACCAGGTGTTGTTCATGGCCATGCCGCCGACATAGCCCCACTTGACCTTGCCTTCCTTCTGGAGGCGCTGGCCGGTGGCGACGAGCTCGGCGAAGCTCTTCGGCACCTCCTCGGGCTTCAGCAGGTCGGAGCGGTAGAAGAACGTGCCGACCGTGTGCGCCATCGGCACCACGGTGAGCTTCCTGTCCGCGCTCCAGAACGCGTCGAGCGGCCACTTGTCGACGTTGCCGATGCCGGCGACGTCGTCGGTCGGCTCGAGCCACTTCTCCCAGAGCTGGCCCCAGTCGTCGTTGTGCCAGATGATGTCGAACTGGTCGCCGGCGCCGCTGGTCAGCGTCGCGGTGACCTTCTCCATGAACACGCTGTACGCCATCGGGATGCGCGTCAGCTTGACGTTGTTGGCCTTCGCCCACTTCTCCATCATGTCGAGCGAGGCGTCCTGGATCGGGTGCTTCTGGTACCCGACCTTCAGCTCGCGCTGCTGCGCGCCGGCGTCCGCCGCGAAGCCGACGGCCACCGCCGCCGCCATCGCAGCGGCCGTCGCCGTCCGTCGCAACGCCGTCAATTTCCAGTCCATGCTGTCCCTCCCTTTGCCTCCGGCCGATCGCCCCGCGATCCGCTGCCGCGCCAATCCCGCGGTCCATTCATGGCCCGCGCGCGCCCGGATCGTTCCGGCCCCCCCGGATCCGGGAAGCCTAGCCGAGGCTTCCCGGCCTGCACAATCGCGATGGCTTGCGGCGCCCGCGACCGAGGCCATAGCGTGCTACCGGTCAGGGAGGCGGGACATGGCGATCACAGTGGCGGAACTGGTTCCAGGCTTCGCGGCCGAGGTCGGGGGCGTCGATTGCCGCCGCCTCCAGTCGCCGGAGGATGTCGCGGCCATCCGGCGCGCGATCGACGCCCATGCCGTGCTGGTCTTCCGCGACCAGCGGGTGAGCGACGAGGAGCAGCTCGCCTTCACGCTGCAGTTCGGCGAGCTCGAGGCGCTCGACGCCACGGCCGGCTCGCGCTTCCATTTCCGCACCGAGGCCGAGGCGCGCAGCCTCGGGCGCGGCATGGGTGACTTCTCGAACGTCGACGGCCAGGGGCGGCCGCTGGCGACGACGAGCCGCGCCTACATGTTCAAGCTCGCCGACAGGCTCTGGCACTCGGACAGTTCCTTCAACGCGGTGCCGGCGACCTACTCGGTGCTCTCCGGGCGGGCCATCCCGTCCTGGGGCGGCAACACCGAGTTCGCCGACATGCGCGCGGCCTGGGACGCGCTCGACGCGCGCACCCGCCGGCAGGTCGAGGGCCTCGTCTGCCTGCACTCGCAGGTGCATTCGCGCGCCAAGGCCGGGTTCGACGAGCTGACCGACGCGGAGCGCGTCGCCTTCCGGCCCGTGCGCCATCGCCTCGTGCGCACCCATCCCTCGACCGGGCGCAAGTCCCTGTTCCTGTCCTCGCATGCCGGCGAGATCGAGGGAATGAGCCTGCCGGAGGCGCGCATGCTGCTGCTCGACCTCACCGAGTTCGCGACCCAGCCGCGCTTCGTCTATTCGCATGCATGGCGGCTGAACGACCTGCTGATGTGGGACAACCAGGCGACGATGCATCGTGGCCGCCCCTTCGATCCCGCGGAGCCGCGGGACATCCGCCAGACGCGGCTTCGCTGCGCCGAGGGCACGATCGAGCAGGTCGCCTAGGACATCGCCCGGAAGAGGCCGGCGAAGCCGCCAAGCGGCAGTCGGCGATGGGATCCGGGAAAGGCGGATGGCTGGGGGACGTGAGATGACCGTCACCTTCCGCCAACCATTTGATCTGTTGGCGGAAACCACCGCCATCGCGGCCCGCCAAGAGGCGGTGACAATGGCCAATTCGGGCAAAAGTGAGATTTGGCTGGGGGACGTGGACTCGAACCACGATAGGCAGAGTCAGAATCTGCAGTCCTACCATTAGACGATCCCCCAGCAGGGCCGTCCTGCCGTCCCGTCGGACGGCTGCCTCGGAAGGCGGCGGACGATATAGGCCGGTCGAAGGATCGACACAAGCCTGTCCTGGGCTACACTCGCCGTGGGGTCTTCCGCGGCCGGCGGAGTCGCGGGGGTGGGACCGGTCTGGCGATCTTTTGCGGGTGCGGGCATGGCCGGCGTCGAGAGGGGACATGGCGGCGAGGGCGGCGTCTTCGCGGCGCTCGACCTCGGCACGAACACGTGCCGGCTGCTGGTCGCGCGGCCGGCAGGTTCCGGTTTCCGCGTGGTCGACGCGTTCTCGCGCATCGTGCGGCTGGGGGAGCGGCTCGCCACCACGGGCGCGCTCGGCATCGACGCCATGGCGCGGGCCGCCGAGGCCCTCGATGTCTGCGCCCAGAAGCTCAGGCGGCACGGCGTCACCCATTTCCGAGGCGTCGCGACCGAGGCCTGCCGCAAGGCGCGCAACGGTGCCGAGTTCCTCGAGAACGTCACCCGCGAGACCGGCATGGCGCTCGAGATCATCGCCGCGCGCGAGGAGGCGGAGCTGGCCGTGGTGAGCTGCGCGCCGCTGCTCGACCCGCATATCCCGCGCGCCGTTCTGTTCGACATCGGCGGCGGCTCGACCGAGGTCACGTGGCTGCTGTACCACGGTCGCGGCGGCTGGGAGATGGTGGACGCCATCTCGATCCCCTGCGGCGTGGTCGGCTACGCGGAACGCTTCGGCGGGGACGCCATGACGCAGGCCGACTACCTGCGCATGGTCGCGGAAGTGGCCGAGCAGCTCGCGCCCTTCGAGACGCGCAACCGCATCGTGCAGCACGTCGCCGCCGGCGCCGTCCAGATGCTGGGCACGTCGGGGACGGTGACGACGCTCTCCGGCATCAAGCTCGGCCTGCCGCGCTACGACCGCCGGGTCGTCGACGGGTCCTGGCTCGACTTCACCGACGTCGTCGGCCTGAGCCACGCGCTGGCCAGCCTCGACTTCGCCGGGCGTGCGGCGAAGCCCTGCATCGGCGCGGAACGTGCCGACCTCGTCGTGGCGGGCTGCGCCATCCTCGAGGCGATCTGCCGGACCTGGCCGGTGGGCCGGCTCCGCGTCGCCGATCGCGGGCTGCGCGAGGGCATCATCCTCGGCCTGATGGCGCGCGCGGCGCGAAGGGATGGCTGGCGTCGTGGCTGAGCGCGGCGGCGGCAAGGCAGGCGGCGCGAATCGCGGCCACGAGAAGCTGCGCGACGGGCGCGAGCGCAGCGCGTCGTCGCGCCGCTGGCTGACGCGCCAGCTCAACGACCCCTATGTCGCGCGTGCGCGGGCCGGCGGCTACCGCAGCCGCGCGGCCTTCAAGCTCTCGGAGATCGACGACGCGCATCGCCTGCTGAAGCCGGGCATGGCCGTGGCGGACCTCGGCGCCGCGCCCGGCGGCTGGTCGCAGGTGGCCGCGGAGCGCGTGCGCTCGCGCGAGGGCGGGGGCCGCGTCGTCGCGATCGACCTGCAACTCGTCGACCCGATCCCGGGCGTCGAGATCCTGCAGGGCGACTTCCTCGAGGACGCCGTCTTCGCGCGCGTCGCCGAGGCGACCGGCGGGCGCGTCGACATCGTGCTGAGCGACCTCGCGCCCTCGGCCTCGGGCCAGCCGGACATCGACCACCTGCGCATCCTCAACCTCGCCGAGGCCGCGCTCGACTTCGCCCTGCGCTTCCTTGCGCCCGGCGGCGCCTTCGTCGCGAAGATGCTCCAGGGCAGCGGCGAGCGGGGCTTCGTCGACGCCCTGCGCCGGCATTTCGACCAGGTGGCGCGCGCGAAGCCGCCATCGAGCCGGCGCGAATCGTCGGAATTCTTCCTCGTCGCGAAGGGGCGCAAGGCGGGTTCCGGCGGCTTGTAGCCGCGGCGCTTCCGTGTATGATGCGCCGCCATTTTCCGCCGCCAGGAGATGGCATGCAGATCCGTGAAGCCCTGACCTTCGACGACGTGCTGCTGCAGCCCGCGCGCTCCGCCGTGCTGCCCGCCGACGTCGACACGCGCACGCGCCTGACGAACAGGATCCAGCTCGGCATTCCCCTGCTTTCGGCGGCCATGGACACGGTCACGGAGAGCGGGCTCGCCATCGCGATGGCGCAGGCCGGCGGCCTCGGCGTCATCCACCGCAACCTCGACATCGGCCAGCAGGCCGACGAGGTGCGCAAGGTGAAGAAGTTCGAGTCGGGCATGGTGGTGAACCCCGTCACGATCGGCCCGGACCAGACGCTGGCCGATGCGCTGCGGCTGATGGCGGACCACCATATCTCCGGCATCCCGGTGGTCGAGCCGGGCACGCGCCGGCTCGCAGGCATCCTGACCAACCGCGACGTGCGCTTCGCCTCCAACCCGGGCCAGCCCGTGCGCGAGCTGATGACCCACGAGGGGCTGGTAACCGTGAAGGAGGGCGTGAGCCGCGACGAGGCGAAGCGCCTGCTGCACCAGCATCGCATCGAGAAGCTGCTCGTCGTCGACGAGAGCTATCGCTGCATCGGCCTCATCACCGTGAAGGACATCGAGAAGGCGCAGCGCTTCCCGAGCGCCAGCAAGGACGAGAAGGGCCGCCTGCGCGCAGCCGCCGCGGTCGGCGTGGGCGACAAGGCGGTGGCGCGCGCCGAGGCGCTGTTCGACGCCGAGGTCGACGTCGTCATCGTCGACACGGCGCATGGCCATTCCGAGGGCGTGCTGTCGACCGTCGACCGGGTGCGCAAGCTTCGAAACTCGACGCAGGTCGTCGCCGGCAACGTCGCCACCGCCGACGGCACGCGCGCGCTGATCGACGCGGGCGCGGACGCGGTCAAGGTCGGCATCGGCCCCGGCTCGATCTGCACGACGCGCATCGTCGCCGGCGTCGGCGTGCCGCAGCTCACGGCCGTCATCGATTGCGTCGAGGCGGCGCGCAAGCGCGGCATCCCCGTCGTGTCCGATGGCGGCATCAAGTACTCGGGCGACCTCGCCAAGGCGATCGGCGCGGGCGCCGACTGCGCGATGCTCGGCTCGCTCTTCGCGGGCACGGACGAGGCGCCGGGCGAGGTGATCCTCTACCAGGGCCGCTCCTACAAGTCCTATCGCGGCATGGGCTCGGTCGGCGCGATGGCGCGCGGCTCGGCCGACCGCTACTTCCAGCAGGACATCAAGGACTCGCTCAAGCTGGTGCCGGAGGGCATCGAGGGACGCGTGCCCTACAAGGGGCCCGTCGGCGCCGTCGTCCACCAGCTGGTGGGCGGGCTGCGCGCGGCGATGGGCTACACGGGCAACGCGACCATCGCCGACATGCAGCGCAACTGCAGCTTCGTGCGCATCACGAGCGCGGGGCTGCGCGAGAGCCACGTCCACGACGTGACGATCACGCGCGAGTCGCCGAACTACCGCGTCGAGCTGTGACGCCGGGCGCCCGCGCCCAAGCCGCGATCGAGCTCCTCGACGCGATCGAGGCGGCGCGCGGCCCGGCGGATCTCTGCGCGCAATCCTATTTCCGTGCGCGGCGCTTCATCGGCTCGAAGGACCGCGCCGCCATCGCTGCGCTCGCCTATGGCGTGCTGCGGCGGCGCGCGCAGCTCGACTGGTGGATCGCGCGGGTCGGCGGCGGGCAGGGCACGACGCGCGCGCGTGCCATCGCCGCGCTGCTCGTGCTGCAGGGCTGGAGCCTCGCGCAGCTCTCCGACGGCTTCGACGGCGACCGCTTCCGTCCCGCCGCGCTGTCGATGCGCGAGCGCGCGATGGCGGAGGCGCTCGCGGGACGCTCGATCGACCATCCCGAGCAGCCCCCGGAGGTGCGCGCCAACGTGCCCGCCTGGCTCTGGCCCGCGCTCGAGGCCCGCTTCGGGCGCGCCAGCGCCGAGGAACTCGCGGCGATGGAGGAAGAGGCGCCGCTCGACCTGCGCGTGAACGCCCTGCGTGCCACGCGCGACGAGGCACGCCGCGCGCTGGCGGCGGACGGCATCGTCGCCGAGCCGACTGGGATCTCGCCGCTTGGCCTGCGCCTCGCCTCGCGCCAGCCGCTCTCCGCCACGCGCGCGCATCGCGAGGGACTGGTCGAGATCCAGGACGAGGGCTCGCAGCTTGCCGCCGCCCTCGTCGGCGCGCGGCCCGGCATGCGGGTCTGCGACTTCTGCGCCGGCGCCGGGGGCAAGACCCTCGCGCTCGCCGCGGCGATGGAGAACACGGGCAGGCTGGTCGCGTGCGACACGGTCGCGCGCCGGCTGGACGGCGCGACCGCCCGGCTGCGCCGCGCCGGCGTCTCGAACGCGGAGCGCAGGCTGCTCGCCACGGAGCGCGATCCCTGGGTCAAGCGCCACAAGGCGAGCTTCGACCGCGTGCTGGTCGACGCGCCCTGCACCGGCACGGGGACGTGGCGGCGCAATCCCGACGCGCGCTGGTTCCTGTCGCCGACCGACCTTTCGGAGCTGGTGGCAAAGCAGGCGCGCATCCTCGACAGCGCCAGCCGGCTCGTGCGGCCCGGCGGCAGGCTCGTCTACGTGACCTGCTCGCTGCTGCCGGACGAGGACGAGGCCCAGGTCGATGCCTTCCTCGCGGGGCATCCCGGGTTCAGGCGCGTGCCGCTCGCCGACGCCTGGCGCGAGGCGATCGGAGGCGCGCCGCCGGTCGACGGCGAGGACCTCGTCCTGACGCCGCGCAGCGAGGGCACGGACGGGTTCTTCGTGTCGGTGCTGGAGCGCGTCGAGCCGGTGGATGCCGCTCCAGCAGAGGCGCCAGCCGCCAGCAGCTGAGCCCTGCCTTGTCGCTCGGGGCGGGGCGGAGTATTCCTCGCCGCGCCGCACGGCTCGCGTGCGGTCGTCCTGCCGCGGGAGCGCAAGTGGCCAGTCCTTCGACGCCGACGGGTTCCGGCCCGTCCTCCGCCGCCCATGAACGGGTCCTGATCCTCGATTTCGGCAGCCAGGTCACCCAGCTGATCGCGCGGCGCGTGCGCGAGGCGCATGTCTACTGCGAGATCCATCCCAACGACGTGTCCGACGACTTCGTGCGCGGCTTCGCGCCGAAGGCGATCATCCTCTCCGGCAGCCACGCCAGCACCTACGAGGACCAGGACCTGCGCGCCCCGGCGGCGGTCTGGCAACTCGGCGTGCCGGTGCTCGGCATCTGCTACGGGATGTTCACCATGGCCGTGCAGCAGGGCGGGCAGGTCGAGGCCAGCGCCAAGCGCGAGTTCGGCTATGCCGAGGTCGAGGTGCATGGCCGCACGCGGCTGCTCGACGGCATCGCGGACTTCGCCGGCCCCGGCGGCGCGCCGATGCTCAAGGTCTGGATGAGCCATGGCGACAAGGTCACGGCGCTGCCGCCGGGCTTCGCGCTGATGGCGAGCACGCCGAGCTGCCCGATCGCCGGCATGGCGGACGAGGCGCGCGGCTACTACGGCGTCCAGTTCCACCCCGAGGTGACGCATACCGTGCTCGGCCGCCAGGTCATCGAGCGCTTCGTGCTCGGCATCGCCGGCGCGCGCGCCGACTGGGTGATGCGCGACCACATCGAGGAGGCGGTCGCGCTCATCCGCGAGCAGGTCGGCGACGACGAGGTGGTGCTGGGCCTGTCCGGAGGCGTGGATTCGAGCGTCGCCGCGGCGCTCATCCACCGCGCGATCGGCGACCGGCTCACCTGCGTCTTCGTCGACCACGGGCTGCTGCGCCTCGACGAGGGACGGATGGTGATGGAGATGTTCGCCGGCCGGCTCCTCGCGAAGGTGGTGCATGTCGATGCGTCCGCGCAGTTCTTCGCCGCGCTCGCCGGCGTCTCCGACCCGGAGGCCAAGCGCAAGATCATCGGCCGCGAGTTCGTCGATGTCTTCCAGCGCGAGGCGCGCAAGCTCGGCCGCGCGCGCTGGCTCGCGCAGGGGACGATCTATCCCGACGTCGTGGAATCCGGTGGCGCGAAGACGAAGAAGGCGACCTCGATCAAGAGCCACCACAACGTGGGCGGCCTGCCGGAGACGCTGGGGCTGCGCCTGCTCGAGCCGCTGCGCGACCTGTTCAAGGACGAGGTGCGCGAGCTCGGCGTCGCGCTCGGCCTGCCGCGCGAGATGGTCCATCGCCATCCCTTCCCGGGCCCGGGACTCGGCGTGCGCATGCTGGGCGAGATCGTGCCCGCCCACGTGAAGCTGCTGCAGCGCGCCGACGCGATCTTCATCGACGAGCTGCGCGCCACGGTCGATCCCGCGGATGGCCGCAACTGGTACGACAAGACCAGCCAGGCCTTCGCCGTCTTCCTGCCCGTGAAAAGCGTCGGCGTGATGGGCGACGGGCGGACCTACGACCATGTCGTGGCGCTGCGCGCGGTGCTGACCAGCGACTTCATGACGGCCGACGTCGCCGAGCTGCCCTATGCGCTGCTCAAGAAGGTCGCCGGGCGCATCATCAACGAGGTCAAGGGCATCAATCGCGTCACCTTCGACGTGACCTCGAAGCCCCCCGGCACGATCGAGTGGGAGTAGGCCGCGAGGCGCGAAGGCGCGCGGCCACGGAAGGACACCATGGACCTCGCCGCGATCGGCATGCTGCGCGCGCTCGACCTCGCGGGGACCTGCGTCTTCGCGCTGAGCGGTGCCGCGCTCGCGGTGCGCGCGCGCATGGACCTGTTCGGCGTGCTCGTGCTGGCCATCGTCACGGCGGTGTCGGGGGGCATCATCCGCGACCTGCTGGTCGGCGTGGTGCCACCGGCGGCGATCTCCGACTGGCGGCCCGTCGCGATCGCGGTGCTCGCGGGCGGCGCGTGCTTCCTGCTGCCCGCGGCGCTCGACCGCTTCCGCCATCCGGTCCAGGCCTTCGACGCCGCGGGCCTTGGCCTGTTCGCGGCCACCGGCGCGCAGGCCGCGCTCGACCACGGCCTCAACGCGCCGATGGCCGCGGTGCTGGGCATGGTGAGCGCGATCGGCGGCGGCATCGTGCGCGACGTGCTGATGGCGCGCGTGCCAGTCGTCCTCGTGTCCGAGATCTACGCGGTCGCCGCGCTCGCCGGTGCCGCGACCGTCGTCGCCGCCTCCTCGCTCGGCGTGGCGCAGGCCGTGGGCACCGCGGCGGGCGCGCTTCTCTGCTTCTTCCTGCGCATGATGGCGATCTATCGCGGCTGGCGCCTGCCGGTCGCGGCGCGCCTGGGGCCGCCGCCGCCGGCCGGGCGCGAAGGCGAGGCGAAGGACGGCGAGGGCCGCAAGGAGGACTGAATGCGCGTCGTCATCCACGGGATCCGCAATTGCGGGACGATGAAGAAGGCCTTCGACTGGCTCGATGCCGCGGGCGTCGCCCATGAGTTCCACGACTACAAGGTCGCTGGCCTCGACCGTACGTTGCTTGCGGGCTGGGTCGCGAAGATCGGCTGGGAGGCGCTGATCAACCGCTCGGGCATGACGTTCCGAAAGCTCGACGAGGCCAGCAAGCGCGGCCTTACGGAAGCGAAGGCGATGGCGCTGATGCTCGCGCATCCGGGCATGGTGCGCCGGCCGGTGCTT
>VGDA01000030.1 GCA_016869915.1 Alphaproteobacteria bacterium | reverse complement strand
GCGACCAGGATCCCGAGCACGATCGGCCAGGGCCGGCGGAACCGGGCCGCGAGGACGAGGGCGAGGAGCTGCGTCTTGTCCCCCATCTCCGCCACGGCGACGACGCCGGTCGAGACGAGCAGGGGGGCGAGGGCGCCTTCCATGTGCCGGCGTCCTCGGCGTCAGGAGAGCGGGCGACGCCGGCGCGAGGAGATCACGCCCGAGTTGATGCCGCCCCAGGAGAGCGCGCCGCTGAGGCGCCCGTACTCGATCTTCGGGCAGCGGTTCATCACCACGCGCAGGCCGGCGGCCTCGGCGCGCGCGGCCGCCTCGTCGTTGCGCACGCCGAGCTGCATCCAGACGACCTTCGCGCCGATCGCGATCGCCTCGTCCGAGATCGGCCCGGCCGCCTCCGAATTGCGGAAGATGTCGACCATGTCGACCTTCTCGGCGATCGACGCCAGGGATGCGTGGACCTTCTCGCCGAGGATCTCCTGGCCCGCGGCGACGGGGTTCACGGGGATGACCCGGTAGCCCTTCGCCTGCAGGTACTTCATCGCGAAGTAGCTCGGTCGGTTCCAGTTCGGGGAGGCGCCGACCATCGCGATCACGCGCACGTCGCGCAGGATCTCGCGGATGTAGGCGTCGTCGTAGGCGTCGTGGTTCATCGTCCGCACCATTCCGGCCGCGTCCTCGAGAGCAGCGCGTCGATGCCGATCCCGGCGTCGCGCGCCATCATGTTGCGGGCCATCACCTCGCTCGCGTAGCCGTAGGCGGCGGCGAGGTCCATCTCGACCTGCCGATGGAAGGCCTCCTTGCCGATCGCGAGCACCAGCGGCGACTTGGAGGCGACCTGCGCGGCAAGAGCGCGCGCCTCCTGCGCCAGCGCCGCCTCGGGCACGACGCGGTTGACGAGGCCGAGCTCGCGCGCCCGCGCGGCGTCGACCATGTCGCCGGTCAGCAGCATCTCCATCGCGGCCTTGCGGCCGACCGCGCGCGACAGCGCGACCATCGGCGTCGAGCAGAACAGCCCGATGTTCACGCCGGGCACGGCGAAGCGCGCGCCCTCGGCCGCGACGGCGAGGTCGCAGCTGGCGACGAGCTGGCAGCCGGCGGCGGTGGCGACGCCGTGGACGCGGGCGATCACGGGCTTGGGCAGCGTGACGATGCGCTGCATCAGGCGCGAGCAGAGGCCGAAGACGTGCTGGTAGAAGCCGTGGTCCGGGTTCGCGCGCAGCTCGCGCAGGTCGTGTCCCGCGCAGAAGCCGCGCCCGGCGCCGGCGATGACGACGACCTGGGTGCCGGCGTCGCCCGCGATCCGCTCGAGCTCCGCGAGGAGGGCCTCCATGAGGCCGACCGAGAGCGCGTTGTAGGCCTCCGGCCGGTCGAGCAGCAGCGTGGCGATCCCGTCGCCGTCCTCGCGCCGCAGGAGGGCGCGGCCACCCGTCGAGTTCTCGTCCGCCATGCGACCTCCACGGTCCCGTGACCTTGCGTGGGGCATTTGGAGTATCCTGCGGCGGCAATTCAAGGACGAAAGGAGCGCCCGTGGCCCAGCCGGCCCGCATGTCGCGCGCTGAGTTCGACGCCCTGGTCGAGGCGGAACTGCCGATCGCGGCCCGGCTCGGCTTCCGCCTCGACGAATTCGAGCATGGCCGCGCCGTGGCGCGCGCGCCCTATGCCGTCGATTTCCTGCGGCCCGGGGGCACGATCGCCGGTCCGGTCCTGATGGCGCTCGCCGACTACGCCATGTACGCGGTCACGCTCTCCATGGTCGGCCACGTGGCGCTGGCCGTCACGACCAGCCTCAACATCAACTTCCTGCGCCGGCCGGAGCCGCGCGACGTGCTGGCCGAGGGGCGCGTGCTCAAGCTCGGGAAGCGCCTGGCGGTCCTGGAGGTCACGCTCCGCTCGGAGGGGGAGGCCGCGCCCGTCGCGCATGTGACAGGGACGTATTCGCTGCCGCCGCGCTGAGCGGCCTGCGCCTGCGCGACGCCGAGGCGAGGTACTTGAGTACCGCGCGCGAAAATGCATGTCTGGCCGCATTCGCGTGTTGACGGGGCAGGGGGTGGTGCGGATACTCCGCGCCCTCGCGCCAACCCCATGGCGCGCGATCGCGCACAACCAGGGCCGACCTCCCTATGAAAACCTTCTCGATGACCACCGCCGCCGCGGCGAAGGACAAGAAGTGGATCCTCATCGACGCCGAGGGCGTCGTTCTGGGCCGCCTCGCCTCGATCGTGGCGCTTCGCCTCAAGGGCAAGCACAAGCCGGGCTTCACGCCCCATGTCGATTGCGGCGACAACGTCGTCATCATCAACGCCGCGAAGGTCCGCCTGACCGGCAACAAGATGAACGACAAGGTGTTCCACTACCACACCGGCTTCCCGGGTGGCGTGAAGGAGCGCACCCCGCGCCAGACCCTCGCCGGCAAGACGCCGCACAAGCTTGTGGTCCGCGCGGTCGAGCGCATGATGAAGAAGGACTCGCCCCTGGCGCGCGACCAGATGGGCAACCTCAAGGTCTATGCCGGCCCGGAGCATCCGCACGCCGCGCAGAACCCGACCGTCCTCGACGTCGCGAAGATGAACCCCAAGAACAAGCGGAGCGCGTGACACCATGGCCGAGAAGAACACGGGCACCACGCTGACCCGCACCCGCAGCCTCGCCGACCTCGCGATGGCGAACGCGGCCGTCGCGGCCGCGCAGGGCGCCGCCTCCGGCGAGCAGGCGCTCCCCGCGCCGCAGAAGGACGCCAAGGGCCGCGCCTACGCCACCGGCAAGCGCAAGAACGCCGTCGCCCGCGTGTGGGTGAAGGCAGGCAAGGGCCGCATCACGATCAACGGCCGCGACGCGCAGACCTACTTCGCGCGTCCGGTACTGCGCATGATCATCCAGCAGCCCTTCCTGGTCTCCGACCGCCTCAACCAGTTCGACGTGATGTGCACGGTCGTCGGCGGCGGGCTCTCGGGCCAGGCCGGCGCGGTGCGCCACGGCATCTCGAAGGCGCTGACCCTCTACGAGCCGGCGTTGCGCAAGATCCTGAAGCAGCTCGGCTTCCTGACCCGCGACAGCCGCGTGGTGGAGCGCAAGAAGTACGGCCGCGCGAAGGCGCGACGCAGCTTCCAGTTCTCGAAGCGCTGACGCGACCGAGCGTCGGCGCCCCTGGCGGGGCGCAACCAGTGGATGGGGGCGCTCCTCGCCGGAGCGCCCCCTTTCCTTTTCCGGGCACCCGCAGACGATCGACGAGGGAGACAGCACATGGGCAACGCCACGCGCACGGTTTTCATCGACGGCGAGGCCGGCACGACCGGGCTCGGCATCCGCCAGCGCCTCGAGGCGCATCCCGCCATCGCGCTGCGCTCGATCGCGCCCGAGCTGCGCAAGGATCCGGCGGCGCGCCGCGACATGATGGCCGGCGTCGACGTCGTCATCCTCTGCCTGCCGGACGACGCCGCGCGCGAGGCGGTCGCGCTCGCCGACTCCCTCGGCGCGTCCTCGCCGCGCATCATCGACGCGAGCACCGCGCATCGCACGGCGCCGGGCTGGGTCTTCGGCTTCCCGGAGCTCTCCGCCGAGCAGGCGCAGGCCGTGCGCGCGGCGCGCCGCGTCGCCAATCCCGGCTGCTACCCGACCGGCGCGATCGCGCTGCTGCGCCCCCTGGTGGACGACGGGATCCTGCCGCAGGACCACCCCGTCGCGATCAACGCGGTCAGCGGCTATTCCGGCGGCGGCAAGTCGATGATCGAGTCCTACGAGGCCGGCAAGGCGCCGGCCTTCGAGATCTACGGCCTCGGCTTCGAGCACAAGCACCTGCCCGAGCTGCAGCTCCACGCGCGGCTCTCGCGCCGGCCGATCTTCGTGCCCTCCGTCGCCAACTACCGCTGCGGCATGCTGGTGAGCGTGCCTCTGCATCTCGACGCGCTGCCCGCGCGCCCGAAGGCCAAGGACCTGCAGGCCTCGCTCGAGCGGCGCTATGCCGGCAGCCCCTGGGTCGGCGTGGTCCCCGTCGATCCCGCGACGAAGGGCTTCGACCGCCTGGAGCCGGAGGCGCTCAACGGCTCGAACCGGATGGAGCTCCGCGTCTTCGGCTCGGAGAAGCATCGCCAGGCCGTGCTCGTGGCGCGCCTCGACAACCTGGGCAAGGGCGCCTCCGGGGCGGCCGTGCAGTCGCTCGAGATGATGCTGGGCCTGGCGTGAGCGGCGCGATCGTCAGGCCCTGGCGTGGCGTCGTCCCCAGGGTCGACGCCACGGCCTGGCTCGCGCCCGGGTCGGTCGTGGTCGGCGACGTCGAGATCGGCGCCGGCTCCAGCATCTGGTTCGGCACGATCGTGCGCGGCGACGTCAACTCCGTACGCATCGGCCGCGGCACCAACATCCAGGACGGCAGCGTCGTGCATGTCACCCGCAAGCGCTTCGGCACCGTGATCGGCGACGGCGTCCTGGTCGGGCACATGGCGATGATCCATGGCTGCACGATCGGCGACGGCGCCTTCATCGGCATGAAGGCCTGCGTGATGGATGGCGTCGTGGTCGAGCCCGGCGGCATGGTCGCCGCGGGCGCGCTGGTCACGCCGGGCAAGCGCGTCGGCGCGGGGGAGCTCTGGGCAGGGGCTCCTGCGCGCTTCCTGCGCGCTGCCAACGAGGACGAGCGGCGCAACATGGCAGAGACGCCCGTGTTCTACGCGCAGCTCGCCGCCGAGTACCGCGAGGCCGGGATCGTCTAGCCGCGGCCGGGGACGAGCCGGTCGAGGTCGGCCAGGCTGGCCGAGGCGGGCAGGGGCACCGGCTCGCGCGGCGGCAGCGCTCCGGGCTCGCGCAGGCCCGATCCGGTTACCAGCGCCACGACGGTCTCGCCGCGCGCGATGCGTCCGTCGGCGACCAGGCGGTCGATCCCCGCCGGTGCCGCTGCGCAGCTCGGCTCGGCGAAGATACCTTCCTCCGCCGCGAGCCTCAGGTGCCAGGAGCGGATCTCGTCCTCGCCGACGGAGACCGCCGCGCCATCGCTCTCGCGCAGCGCGGCGAGCGCCGCAAGCGCGTCCGGCGGCACGCCATGCTTCAGGTTGCGCGCGATCGTCTCGTGGCTCTCGTCGGCGGCGACGGCGGCGAGCTCGTCCATCGTCGACAGGCCGCGGTCCATCGCGATCTCGAGCGCGTTGAAGGTCGTGGTCTGCACGCTCGCCATGCGCGGCAGCCGGTCGATCGCGCCGATGCGCCTGAGGTCGAGGAAGCCGCGCCAGATGCCCGCCAGGGTGCCGCCGCCGCCGACCGGCACGACGAACCAGTCGGGTGCGCGGCCGAGCTGGGCAACGGTCTCGAACGCGATGGTCTTCGGGCCCTCGGACTGCCAGGGCGAGAGCGCGGCGATCGTGCTGGCCTGGAACCAGCTGTCGTCGAGCGCGCGCAGCAGGCGCTCGATCCCCTCGAAGGTCGTGTCGACGGCGGCGACCGTGGCGCCGAAGGCGAGCATCGGCTTCAGGCGCTCGGCCGGCGTTCCCTTCGGCATGAGGATGAGGCAGGGCAGGCTGGCGCGCGCGCTGTAGGCGGCGCAGGCGAGGCCGACGCTTCCCGTGGACGCGACGGCGATGCGCCGCGCGCCGATCGCGCGGGCATGGGTCATGGCGAGGGAGATCGCGCGGTCCTTCTGCGATCCCGTCGGGTTGGCGCCCTCGTTCTTCCACCAGACCCGCGCGCCGCGGTCGCGTGCGGCGGGAAGGAGCGGCGTCCCGCCCTCGCCGAGGGTGACGGGCTCGACGCCCGCGGGCAGCGGCAGCAGCGCCGCGTAGTCCCAGACGCGACCGGGCTGGCGCGGCCAGGACGCGGGCGCGTCGTAGGAGAAGCCGAGCGTGCCGCCGCAGGCGGCGCAGCGCGTGGCGGCGATGCGGGGCGAGGGCGCGCCGCAGGCGCGGCAGGCGATGCGGAAATGCGCTGTCATGCCCGGATCATAGCGGCGATGGCGTCCAGGTGCCGCATGGCACGAAGACCTCGCCGCCCATCCCGAGCTTGAAGCGCGCGAGGCCGGCGGAGCGCTCCGTGTCCACCTGCCCGAGATCGGCGCGCGTTGCTCCAGCCTCCTGCAGCGCCAACAGGCCGCGCCAGGCGAGCAGGGTGCCGGCATGCACGGTGCGTCCATCGGGCTCGGCGGCGGCGGCGACATAGGTCGCGGTCGGCCCGTGGCGCAGGAACAGCGCCGCCGCGACGGTCTGGCGCTTCATCTCCGCGACGCAGAGGAAGACGTCGCGGCGCGCGCTCGCGGCGGCGAGGTCCATGACGAAGTCGGCGGGCAGGCCGCGGAACCCGCGCGCCTTCATCGCCCGCGCATGCGCGCCGGCGAGCCAGGAAAGCGAGGCGCCGCCGCGCGCGATGTCGACGCGCAATCCCGAGCGCTCCGCCTTCGCGAGGCGGTTGCGCCACTTACCCGAGAGGCGTGCGCGCAGCGAGGCCGCGTCGCCGGCCAGCGCCACCTCGACCGAGCTGGCCGGCGTCATGACGCGGCGCAGGCCGCAGCCGCGAAGCGCCTCCGTGGACTCGGCGCCATCGGCGATCTCCGGCGCGACGACGAGCGCATGCGGCCAGGGCCGGCGCAGGGCGCGGATCGACGCCGCGAGCGGCCCGGGCGCGATGGCGTCGCGGCCACCGGCGAAGGCGACGGGCCCGCGCAGCGCGGCGGTGAAGAGGCGAAGGCCCGCGAAGCGTCGCGTCGAGGCCTGCACGCCGCATGCGATGCGACCGCCATCGTCCTCGACGAGGAGGCGGCGCGGCTCGCGGCCGCGGCGCGCGAGCGCGGTGCCATAGGCCGGGGATTGCTGCAGCGGGACGAACTCGGCGGCCTGCAGCGCCAGCGCCCAGAGATCCTCGTCGACCTCGCGGACCCGCGTCATCGCGCGAGGTAGAGGACGAGGTCGATGGCCGCGCCGAGCGCGACCACCGGCACGCCGTAGCGCAGCGCGATCACCAGCCCCACCCAGGCGGTTGGGCGGGGCGGCGGGATCTCTAGGCCGCGTATCCTCAAGCGGCCTGGCGCGCCGGCAGCAGCGCCTCCGCGATCTGCACCGCGTTGAGCGCCGCGCCCTTGAGCAGCTGGTCGCCGGCGAGGAAGAGGTCGATGCCGCGCTCGCCGAAGACGAGGCTCTGGCGGATGCGGCCGACCTCGACGTCGTACTTCCCGGTCGCCGTCATCGGCAGCGGGTAGAGGCGATTGGCGGGGTCGTCGACGAGCTTCACGCCGGGGGCGCCGGCCAGGACCGCGCGCGCGGCGTCGGGCGACGCCGGGCGGTCGAACTCGATCGTCACGGCCTCGCAATGCACGCGCATCGTCGGGATGCGGACGGCGGTGCAGCTCGCGGAGAGGTCGGGAAGCCCCATGATCTTCCGGCTCTCCCACACGACCTTCATCTCCTCCTTCGTGTAGCCGTTGTCCTGGAAGGCGTCGATGTGGGGGATGACGTTGAAGGGGATCGGGTACTGGAAGACCTTGCTGGCGGGCCGGCCGCCGGCGAGCACGGTCCTGGTGCCCTCCATGAGCTCCTCCATGCCCTCCGCGCCGGCGCCGGACGTCGCCTGGTAGCTAGAGACGATCACGCGCCGCAGGCCGAACGCCTTGTGCAGGGGCCACAGCGCCACGACGAGCACGGCCGTGGTGCAGTTCGGGTTGGCGATCAGGCGATGGCCGCGCGCGGCCTCGGGGTTGATCTCCGGCACGACGAGCGGGACGGCCGGGTCGTAGCGCCAGGCGCTGGAGTTGTCGATCACGACCGAGCCCTGCGCCGCGACGCGCTGCGCCCATTCCTTGGAGAAGTCGCCGGAGACGGCCATGAGCACGACGTCGCAGCCGGCGGTCGCCTCGAGGGAGAAGGGCCTGGCGGCGATCTCGCCCCACGGCGTGGGAAGCCTGCGGTCGGCGCTGCGCGCGGAGGCGAGCAGCCGGAGTTCCCTGACGGGATAGCCGCGGTCGTGGAGGACGTTCACCATCTCGGTGCCGACCGCGCCGGTCGCGCCGATGACTGCGACGACCTGGCCTGACGGATCGAAGCTGGACATGACTGTGTTTCCCTGGTGCTGGCGGCGAGGCGCCGCCCTTGGTGTGCGTATGTCGGGAACTGGCTTCAGGCGCGTCGTGCGACGAAGCTGCCCGGCGCGTCCTCGATCGGTTTGAGCGGGCCCGCGGCGGGATCGCGCGGCTGCGTCTGCCCGCCGGAGAAGTCGCTCGCCCAGCGATGCCATTCGGGCCACCACGACCCGTCGTGCTGGCGCGCGCCCTCGAGCCATGCCTCGGGCGTCCTGGCCTTCTTCTCGTTCGTCCAGTAGCCGTACTTGCCGGCGGCCGGCGGGTTCACGACGCCGGCGATGTGGCCCGACGCGGCGAGCACGAAGCGCACGGGCCCGCGATAGAGCCGCGTGGCCGCGAAGGTCGACTTCCACGGCGCGATGTGGTCCTCGCGCGTCGAGAGCAGGAAGCTCGGCGTGCGGATGCGCGTGAGGTCGATCCTGGTGCCGAGCAGCTCGATGTCGCCCGTCGCCAGCCTGTTCTCCTGGTACATCGCGCGCAGGTAGAAGGAATGCATCGCCGCCGGCATGCGCGTGGAATCGGAGTTCCAGTAGAGCAGGTCGAAGGGGAAGGGGTCCTTGCCGAGCAGGTAGTTGTTGACCACGAAGCTCCAGATCAGGTCGTTGGCGCGGAGCATGTTGAACGTGGTCGCCATGTCGGCGCCCTCGAGGTAGCCCTTCTCGTTCATGCGTTCCTCGAGCGCCGCGAGCTGCTCCTCGTCGATGAACACGCCGAGCTCCCCCGCCTCGGTGAAGTCGACCATGGTCGTGAGGAACGTCGCCGAGGCGATCCTGTCCTCGCGGCCCGTCGCGGCGAGGTGGGCGAGGGTGCAGGCGAGCAGCGTGCCGCCGAGGCAGTAGCCGATGACGTTGCAGTCCTTCTCGCCGGTCTGGCGCTCGATCGCGTCCAGCGCCGCGAGCGGCCCCTCGACCATGTAGTCCTCGAAGGCCTTGCCGGAGAGTTCCTCGTCCGGGTTCACCCACGACACGACGAAGACGGTGTGCCCCTGCGACACCGCCCAGCGGATGAAGGAATTCTTCTCGCGCAGGTCGAGGATGTAGAACTTGTTGATCCATGGCGGGATGACCAGGAGCGGCCGCTTCGCGACCGTGGGCGTCGTCGGCGCGTACTGGATCAGCTGCATCAGCGGCGTCTGGAAGACGACCTTGCCCGGAGTGACGGCGATGTTCGTGCCGACCTTGAAGGCGGTGTCGTCGGTCATGCGGATCATGAGCCGGCCATCGCCGCGCTCGAGGTCGCCGAGCAGGTTCTGCAGGCCCTTGACCAGGTTCTCGCCGCCGCTCTCGAGCGTCGCGCGCACCACCTCGGGGTTGGTCACCGCGAAGTTCGAGGGCGCGATCGCGTCGACGAACTGCCGCGTGTAGAAGTCGACCTTCCTCGCCGTCTTGTCGTCTAGGCCCTCGGTGTTCCTGACGACGCCCTGCATCCAGCGCGCGGCGAGCAGGTAGGACTGCTTGATGTAGTCGAAGACGTAGCTGTCGTCCCAGGCCGTGTCCTTGAAGCGGCGGTCCTCGGCCGCGGGCGCGATGACGGGCTGCGCGGGCTGGCCGAGCATGCGGCGCGTCGTGCTCTGCCAGAGCGCCATGTAGTCCTGCCACAGCGAGAGCTGCGCCTGGACGAGCTGCGCCGGGTTGGCCATCAGCCGCGCCGTCATGTCGAAGAAGGCCTGCCCGACATTCATGGGAACGGCCATCCCCATCCCGGGCTTCTGGGACTGCCGCCGCAGGAACTCGGCGACGAGCTTCTGGCTGCGCTCGGCGATATGTCCCATCGTGCGCGCGAGCTCGACGGGATCGGGGATCTTCACGTCGGGGTTCGCCTGGCTGGCGCCCGGCTTCTCGCCCCCGGGGGCGCGCGTTCCCTTTTCCTTCGCCATGGCAGATCTTCCTGGTCCAGCGCGTCTCGGGGCGAGGCTGTGTCGGCGCGGCATGGCGCGTGACGCTCGCTCGCGCCTTACTTATAAGAAGCCCGGTTCGACTCCTAGGGGCAATTCGCGTGTCCTTTCATCGGGTTTTCCGGCGTGGCCCGCTCCTGCGCTCCGCCGCTGCCGCCGCGGCGCTGGTCGCCGCCCTCGCGGGCTGCGCCCCTGAGAGCGGCGAGCCGGACTGGATCGACCGCCTCTCCGGCCTCTCGCGCGAGGGCAAGCCCTTCCCCCAGCCGCCCGCCGTCGAGGGCAGGCCCTATCCCAACCTTGCCTCCGTGCCGACGCGCGCGCCGCGCCCCGTCCTGGCCGCCCGCGACGCCGAGATCGCCGCCCTCGATGCCGACCGGCGCGCTGCCGAGCAGCGGCGCGAGGCCCTTGCCGAGGGTCGCCCGGCCGGCCCCGGGCGCTCCGCCACGGGCAGTCCACTGGGCACGGTCGTCCCCGACGAGATCGGGGCCTTCTCGCGCGAGGACGAGGAGGTGCTGCGCCGCGCGGCCGGCCTCGCCGCGCAGGGGGCGGGGAGGCGGATCCGGCTGGCCGGGGAGGCGCGCGCCGCGCTCGCCACGGCGGACCGCCTGTCGCGGCTCGGGGTCGATCGCGGCCGCATCGACCTGCTGCCCAGCCCGGAGATGCGCGGCGAGCGCAAGGCGGTGGAGATCAGTGTGGCGGGCGGCGCCCCGGGACGCTAGAAACCGGCGCCCCCGGAGGTCCAAAGCGATGTCGAACTCGGATTTCTACAGGATCCGGCGCCTGCCGCCCTACGTCTTCGCCGAGGTCAACGCGATGAAGGCGCGCGCGCGCCTCGCGGGCGAGGACATCATCGACCTCGGCATGGGCAACCCGGACCAGCCGACTCCGCCGCACATCGTCGCCAAGCTGGTCGAGACCGCGCAGGACCCGCGCGCGCACCGCTACTCCGTCTCGAAGGGAATCCCCGGGCTGCGCCGCGCCCATGCGGCCTATTACGCCCGCCGCTTCGGCGTCGAGCTCGACCCGGAGACCGAGACGATCGTCACGCTCGGCTCGAAGGAAGGGCTCGCCAACCTCGCCCAGGCGATCACGAGCCCGGGCGACGTCATCCTCGTCCCGAACCCGAGCTACCCGATCCATCCCTACGGCTTCATCATGGCCGGGGCGTCGATCCGCCACCTGCCGATCGGCGAGGGCGAGGACTTCCTCGCCAACCTGCGCCGCGCCGTGAAGCACGCGGTGCCGACGCCGCTGGCGCTCGTGCTGTGCTTCCCCTCGAACCCGACCGCGCAGGTCGTCGACCTCGGGCTCTACGCCGAGATCGTCGATTTCTGCCGCTTCCACAAGATCTGGATCCTCTCCGACCTCGCCTATTCGGAGATCTACTTCGACGACGCGCCGCCGCCCTCGATCCTGCAGGTGCCGGGCGCGCGCGACATCGCCATCGAGTTCACCTCGATGAGCAAGACCTACTCGATGCCCGGATGGCGCGTCGGCTTCGCGGCCGGCAACCGGACGCTCGTCGGCGCGCTGTCGCGCATCAAGAGCTACCTCGACTACGGCGCCTTCACGCCCGTGCAGGTCGCGGCGGTTGCCGCCCTGAATGGCCCGCAGGATTGCGTGCGCGAGGTGCGCGAGCTCTATCGCCAGCGCCGCGACGCGCTGATCCAGGGCCTCGCCGCCGCCGGCTGGAACGTGCCGAGCCCGCCCGCCTCGATGTTCGCCTGGGCGCCGATCCCACCGCGCTACCGCGAGCTCGGGTCGCTCGGGTTCTCGAAGCTGCTGCTGAGCAAGGCCGGCGTCGCCGTCAGCCCCGGCATCGGCTTCGGCGAGTACGGCGACGGCCATGTGCGCCTCGCGCTGGTGGAGAACGTCCAGCGCATCCGCCAGGCGACGCGCAACGTGAAGGCCTTCCTGCAGGGTGAGGACGCGCTGCCCGAGCCGCCGACGCAGAAGAACTCCAGCATGGCGGGCGCATCGTGAGCGCGCCGCTCAGGATCGCTGTCGCCGGGCTCGGCACCGTCGGCGGCGGCGTGCTCGCGCTGCTCGCCGCGAATGGCGACGCGATCGCGGCGCGCTGCGGGCGCCGCATCTCGGTCGTCGCCGTCAGCGCGCGCGCCCGCGGCAAGGACCGCGGCGTCGACCTCTCCGGCGTCGCCTGGCACGACGATCCCGTCGCCATGGCGGAGCAGGCGGATTGCGACGTCGTCGTCGAGCTCGTGGGCGGCGCCGAAGGCGTCGCGCGCCGCATGGTCGAGGCCGCGATAGCGCGTGGCCGCGCCGTCGTCACCGCGAACAAGGCGCTTCTGGCCCATTCGGGCGCCGCGCTCGCCCGCGCCGCGGAGGCCAGGGGCGTCGTCCTCGCCTACGAGGCGTCGGTGGCAGGAGGCATCCCGGTCATCAAGACGCTGCGCGAGGGGCTGGCGGGCAACCAGGTCCGGCGCGTCTACGGGATCCTCAACGGGACCTGCAACTACATCCTGACCCAGATGCGCCGCACGGGCCGCCCCTTCGCCGACGTGCTCGCAGACGCGCAGCGCCTCGGCTACGCGGAGGCGGATCCGGGCTTCGACATCGACGGCGTCGACGCGGCGCACAAGCTCGCCGTGCTCTCGGCCGTCGCCTTCGGCACCGAGACCGACATCGCAGGCGTGCATGTCGAGGGCATCCGCCACGTGGGCGCTCTCGACATCGGCTTCGCCGGCGAGCTCGGCTACCGCATCAAGCTCCTCGGCATCGCGCGCATGACGGAGCATGGCCTCGAGCAGCGCGTCCATCCCTGCATGGTGCCGCTCGAGACGCCGATCGCGCATGTCGAGGACGTGTTCAACGCCGTCGTGGTCGAGGGCGACTTCGTCGGCCGCGTGGTCAGCGAAGGGCGCGGGGCGGGCGCCGGCCCCACCGCCTCCGCGGTGGTCGCGGACCTCATGGACATCGCGCGCGGCCGCTCGCCGATGACCTTCGGCGTGCCGGCGTCGCGCCTCGTGCGCGCGCAGGCCGCGCCGATGGACCGCCATCGCGGCGCCTACTACATCCGCCTGATGGTGCGCGACCGGCCCGGCGTGATCGCCGACGTGACCGCCGCGCTGCGCGACCAGAGCGTGAGCCTCGAATCGATGCTGCAGCGCGGCCGCAGCCCCGACGAGGGCGTCCCGGTCGTCCTCACCACCCACGAGACGGAGGAGGCCTCGATGCGGCGCGCGCTCGCCCGCATCCAGGCGCTCGACACCGTGCTCGAGCCGCCGCGCCTCATCCGCATAGAGGCGCCCTGAGCCGGCACGCGGAAGGGCGCTATACTCGCATCCCGCCGAGTCTCCGGCGACGCTGCCTCACGAAGGACAGGACCATGGCCGACAAGACCGCGCTCGACCGCAACCTTGCCCTCGAGGTCGTCCGCGTCACCGAGGCGGCGGCGCTCTCCGCCTCGCGGCTGATGGGGCGCGGCGACGAGAAGGCCGCCGACCAGGCGGCGGTCGACGCGATGCGGCGCGCGCTCAACTCGCTCGCGATCGAGGGCGTCGTCGTGATCGGCGAGGGCGAGCGCGACGAGGCGCCGATGCTCTACATCGGCGAGAAGGTCGGCCTCGGCGGCGGGCCGCGCGTCGACATCGCCCTCGACCCGCTCGAGGGCACGACGCTCACCGCCAAGGGCGGGCCGAACGCGCTCGCCGTCATCGCGATGGCGGAGGCCGGCGGCTTCCTCAACGCGCCGGACGTCTACATGGACAAGCTCGCCGTCGGCGGCGGGTTGCCGGACCACCTCGTCGACATCGACGCCTCGCCGGCGGAGAACCTGAAGGCCCTGGCGAAGGCGACGAAGCGCGACGTCGCCGACCTCGTCGTCTGCATCCTCGACCGCCCGCGCCATGTCGAGCAGGTCAGGAAGGTCCGCGAGGCGGGTGCTCGCATCATGCTGATCTCGGACGGCGACGTGTCGGGCGTCATCGCGACGGCGCTGCCGGAGTCGGGCGTCGACATGTACATGGGCTCGGGCGGCGCTCCGGAGGGCGTGCTCGCCGCGGCGGCGCTGCGCTGCATCGGCGGCCAGTTCCAGGGGCGCCTTCTTTTCCGCAACGACGACGAGCGCGGCCGCGCGCGCCGCCTCGGCATCGTCGACCTCGACCGCAAGTACGACCTGCTGGAGCTCGCCAGGGGCGACGTGATGTTCGCCGCGACCGGCGTGACGGATGGCTCGCTGCTGCGCGGCGTGCGCCACTTCGCGGGGGGCGCGTCGACGCACTCGATCATCATGCGCTCGAAGACCGGCACGGTGCGCAGGATCGAGGCGACGCACAACCTCGCGCGCAAGCCGATGGACTTCTGACATGGAGGGCGGGGCCCGCGCGGCGCCCGCTTTCCTCGGGGTCGAGCATTCGGCGACGGGCCGGCGCTGGGAGGCGCGGCTCGCCGACGACCGTCCCGCGCTCGCGATCGCCCAGTCGGCCGGAATTCCCGAGCCCGTGGCGCGCGTGCTCGCCGGGCGCGGCGTCGCACCGGAGGAGGCCCAGCGCTTCCTCGCCCCGAAGCTGCGCGACCTCCTGCCGGATCCATCGAGCCTGCGCGACATGGACGTGGCGGCGACGCGGATCTGCGACGCGATCGCCGCGGGCGAGCGCATCGCCATCTTCGGCGACTACGACGTCGATGGCGCGACGTCCTCCGCGCTGCTGGCCGACGTGCTTGGCGAACTCGGCGCGCCGCCGCGCATCTACATCCCCGACCGCATGAAGGAGGGCTACGGCCCTAACGCGACGGCCATGCGCCTGCTGGCCGGGGAGGGCGTGCGGGTGGTGGTGACGGTGGATTGCGGGACGCTCGCCTTCGCGCCGCTGGAGGCCGCCCGCGAGGCGGGCCTCGAGGTGATCGTGGTCGACCACCACGCGGCCGAGCCGCGCCTGCCCGCGGCGCTCGCCGTGGTGAACCCGAACCGGCTCGACGAGCCGCCGGGGCAGGGGCACCTCGCCGCGGTCGGCGTCGCCTTCCTGCTCGCCGTCGCGGTCGTCCGCGAGATGCGGCGTCGCGGCGCCTTCCGCGAACGGCCGGAGCCCGACCTGCTCGCGCATCTCGACGTGGTGGCGCTCGGCACGGTCTGCGACGTGGTGCCGCTGCGCGGTCTCAACCGCGCCTTCGTGCGCCAGGGCCTGGCCGTGATGGCGCGGCGCGGCCGGCCCGGGCTGGCGGCGCTCGCGGACGTCGCCGGCATGAACCAGGCGCCGGGCGCCTACCATCTCGGCTTCGTCCTCGGCCCGCGAGTCAACGCGGGCGGCCGGGTGGGCGAGGCGGATCTCGGCGTTCGCTTGCTGACCTGCGCAGATCCCGGCGAGGCGGCCGAACTCGCGCGCCGGCTGGACGGGTTCAACCGCGAGCGCCAGGCCATCGAGCAGGCCGTCCTGTCGGACGCGATGGCCCAGGTCGAGGGGCAGGGTGGCGGCGGGCGCTTCATCCTCGCCGCGGGAGAGGGCTGGCATCCCGGCGTGGTCGGCATCGTCGCGGCGCGGCTGGCGGAGAAATTCGCGGCGCCTGCGGCGGTGGTT
>VGDA01000029.1 GCA_016869915.1 Alphaproteobacteria bacterium | reverse complement strand
CATGTCGAGGCGGGCGAGGCGCCGCGCTGGGACGAGGCGGCGAAGGCCTCGATGCGCGACTACAACCTCCTCGACCTCAGCATCTGAGGCATCCGACCACCGCCGCCGCGCTGGCAACCGCGCGGGGGCGGGCCTATCCTCGCGCGCGGGCCAGCGAGGCCTGGATCCATCTTCGGGAACGGGGAGAGCATCATGGTCGGTCGGGTTGTCGCGTCGCGCGGGGTCGCGCTGGCTTCGGTCCTCGCGCTGGCGGCCGGTCCGGCCGCGGCGCATGTCGGCGGCGGCGAGGCCGCGGGCTTCCTCGCGGGCCTGGCCCATCCCTTCACCGGCCTCGACCACGCGCTCGCCATGGTCGCGGTCGGCGCCTGGGCCGCGCAATCGGGTCGCGTCGCGTCCCGCGCGCTGCCTGCGAGCTTCCTCGTCGCCATGGCGGCGGGCGCGGCGCTGGCCATGTCGGGCCTGGCCCTGCCCGGCGTCGAGGTCGCGATCGCGCTCTCGGTCCTGGCGCTCGGCGCGGCGATCGCCTTCGCCGCGCGGCCCGCGACCTGGATCGCGGTCGCGCTGGTCGCCGCCTTCGCCGTCTTCCATGGCCACGCCCATGGCAGCGAGCTGCTGGCGGGCGCCTCCGCCCTCGCGACCGCGTCCGGCTTCATGCTGGCGACGGCGGCGCTGCACGCGATCGGCTTCGTGGGCCTGGCCATCGCCGCGCGCCCGGCCCCGCGCCTCGCGCGCGCGCTGGGCGCGGCCATCGCGCTCGCCGGCGCGCTGCTGCTCGCCGCCTGAGCGCCAGGGACGCGCGCCGCGCGCGTCCCGTCGCCCCCTGCCAGGTCGCAATGCCCAACCGCATCCGCCGCGCCCTCGCGGTGCTCCTGCTCGCGCCCCTGCTCGGCGCGCCCGCCGAGCGCCTGCCGACCCCCGATCCGCTGCGCGACGCCGGCTGGACCAAGGGCGGATGGTCGGGGATCGAGCCCGCGACATTCGAGGCCCTGCCCGAGGGCGGGCTGCGCCTGACCGCGCAGGCGCAGGGCAGCTTCGTCTGGCGCCCCGTCGACAAGGGTGGCGAATGCCTGTCCTGGCGCTGGCGCGTCGACGCCGGCCCGCCGCCAACGCCGCTCGACCGGCGCGGCGGCGACGACCGCGCGATCGCGGTCACGGTCGGCTTCGACGGCTGGCCGGCGGAGACGAGCTTCATCCAGCGCACCAAGCACGCTCTGGCGCAGGCTCTGGCCGGCGACCATCGCCTGCCGCGCAGCATGCTCGTCTATGCCTGGGGCGGCACGGGGCGCGAGCCGCGCCCGTTCACCAACCCCTACATGCACGGGCTCGGCGAGGTCTTCGTGCTGCGCGCGGCCGATGCGGGGGATGGCCGCTGGTTCGAGGAGAAGGTCGAGCTGGCGCGCGACTGGAAGCTGGCCTTCCGCGGCGCCACGGCTCCCCCAGCCATGGAAATCACGGTCGCGACGGACGTGGACGACACCAGGTCTAGGCTCGACGCGCGCATCGAGCGGATCCGGCTCGGCCCCTGCTGAGCCGCGCTCAGCCGCCGTCGAGGAAGGCGGCGATGGCGGGGTCGCGGCGCAGCGCGGCGAGCTCGGCCTCGGTCGGCAGCCGCGGCCTGTCGCGCGCGATGTCGACCATGCACAGGAAGCCGAGCGGCGCGTCGGGCGCGGCGCGGAACTGGTGCCAGGCCATCGGCGGGATCGACACGAGGTCGTGCTCCGCCACCGCGCGCACCTCGTCGCCCACGAGGCATGTGCCGGCGCCGCGCAGGATCATCACGCCATGCACGTGCTCGTGGCGCTCGAGCGTCGAGTAGCCGCCGGGCGCGACCTCGAAGTAGCGCAGCTCGCAGGAAAGGCGCGGGTCGCCGAACAGCACGCGGCGCGTGATGGCGCGGAAGGGCGCGCTGCCCTCCTCCTTGTAGGCGTGCTCGTCCACGCCCTCCCAGCGGCACGCGCCGGTCGAGCGGCGGAAGGTCGCGAGCGCGGGCAGCCGGGCGGCGGTCGTGTCATCCATGTGCGTGCTCCGCGACGCTGCGGGAGAAACGGGCGGCCTCCTCGGCCAGGCGCTCGCGCGCCGCGAGCAGCGCGCCGCCGACGAGCAGCATGACGTCGGCGCCGTAGAAGGCGAGCATCTCCGGCACGCGCTCGGTCGTCATGCCGCCCGCGGGGACGGGCACGGTCGCGTGCAGCTCGCGATCCGGGCCGAGCGCGGCGCGGGCGAGCGCGCGGCACGTCTCCTGCGAGTAGCCGAAGCGGCCGCCATGGTTTGGGAAGACCGTGGCGTCGGCGCCGAGTATGCGGAAGATCCGGCCGATCAGCAGCGGCGGCGCGATGCGCGCCGCGCCGGCCATGGCCGGGTGCGCCATGAAGGCCATCGCCGGGAACTCGCGCACGAGGGCGTGGAAGGAGGGGATGCCGACGACCATCGGCGCGACCAGCACCATGTCGACGCCGTTGTCGGTCGCGCAGCGGACCTGTCGGCGCATCGCGTCGAGGTCGCCGGTGACGCTCGGCGCGTAGCGCGTGCGCGCGCCGGCCTGCGCGGCGGCCTCGCGGATCGCGGCGGCGCAGGCCTCGACGCGCCGCGCGAAGGGGCTGTAGGCCTGGTCGGCGAGGCCGTGGTCGTCCTTGATGAAGTCGATGCGCCCGCGCGCCAGCGCCGCCGCGACGCGCGCGAGGCCCTCCGGCGGCAGGCCCTGCGGCTTGAGCGCCGAGCAGGTGAGCGCGCGCGGGCCGGCGCCGACCATCGCGCGCAGGCCCGCGAGGCCGTGATGCGGGCCACCGAAGCCGCGCGCCATCGCGTCCGGGAACGCCGCGTCGCGCAGCTCCACGTCGTCGAGGATCGAGGCGTTGCCGAACAGCATGTTCATCAGCTGCCCGGGCTCGTGGCCCGTCGTCGAGGCGGCGAGCGCGATGCGCACGTCGAAGCGGCCGTCGCCGGCGTCCGCGATGTCCTCGACGCGACCGACGACCTCGTCGAGCACGAAGCGGTCGTCGATCGCCGCGACCGGCATCTCGACGCTCTGCTCGACGGCGATCGCCTGCGCGCGCGCCGCGATCGAGGCGGCGTCCGCGCGCACGCGATAGGTGGCGATGATCCTGTCCATGGGGGCGCTTGATACTCCGGGCGCGGGCCCGCTCGCCAGCCCCGGGCGCGGCGGCCCTAGGGCCCGCGCCGGCGCCGCGCGCGGGCGGTCGCCACGACGCGGTCGCGGCCCGCGCGCTTGGCCTGGTAGAGGCGCTTGTCCGACGCCTCCAGCAGCGCGCGCACCATGTCCTTGCCCGCGGCCTCGTCGCTTCCCGCGACGCCGGCGCTGAAGCGCACCACCAGCTCGAGGTCCTCGTGGCGGACCGGCTGCGCCGCGAGCGACAGGCGCAGCGCGTCGAGCCGGCCGGCAAGCTGCGCCGCCCCGGCATTGAGCATCACGACGAGGAACTCGTCGCCGCCATGGCGGCCGACGAGGTCGTAGGGCCGGAAATGCTGCTGCAGGCTGGCTGCGAAGCGCTGCAGCACCTGGTCGCCCGCCGCGTGGCCATGCGTGTCGTTGACGCGCTTGAAGAAGTCGACGTCGACGAGCGCGAGGGCGAAGCGCACGTCGCCGCGCGCGGCCTCGCTTGCGAGCTGGGCAAGCCGGTCGAGCATGTAGCGCCGGTTGTGGAGGCCGGTCAGGGAGTCCTGCACCGCGAAGCGATAGATCTCGCCCTCCGCGTGCACGCGCTCGACGGCGAGGCCGGTCGCCTCCGCGACGGCCTTGAGCAGGGTGACGTCGTCGGGGCTCCAGGGGACGCCGCGCTCGCAGTCGTCGAAGCCGATGAAGCCCCAGAATTCCGCGCCCCGGAACACCGGCAGGATGACGATGCTGAGGACCCCCTGGCTCGCGAGGAGCCCGCGCTCGGGCTCCTCCATCTCCGCGACGATGCCGGCGAAGGTCCGGCCCTCGGCCAGCGCCTTCGCCGCGTTGGGCGCCGCGGCGAGGAGCGGCATGCGCCGAAGCGCGGGATTCCCGAGCTGGGGCGCGACCCCGGGCGCGCAGGCCTCGTGGACCTGGCTGAAGACGAGGCCGGGCGCCGCATCCGCCTCGGTGCGGAAGAGATAGGCGCGGCTGGCGCCGGTCGCCTCGCGCAGCAGCGACACGACCTGCTCGAGCTGCGCCGGAAGGTCGCCACCGCCCACGAGCAGCCGCGCGCAGGCGGCGACCGCCTTCTCGTGGCGCAGCCTGCGCTCGATCTCCCCGCGCTGGCGCTGGACCAGCAGCTGGGTGCGCAGGCGCAGGACCAGAAGCTCGTCCGGCGCGTCGAGGGCGATGATGTCGCTCGCGCCTGCCGCGAGCAGGGCGCGGATGCCGGCTTCGCTCGCCCTGGCGCCGCGCAGGACGACCGGAAGCCCCGGCGCGCCGGTCGCCGCCTTCGCCTCGCGCGCGCGCAGCCGGCGCAGGAAGGCGTGGGGCATCGTCGCCGGAACCCGGGAGGCGCGCGGCAGGTCGAGGAGCACGATGCGCGGCTGCGCGCGCAGGGCGGTGGCGGCCCAGCCGGCCGGCCCGCGCGAGCCGCCGCCCGCGGCACGGAAGCCCTGGCACAGGAGGTCCCGCGCGGTCGCGCGCGACGCGGCGCGATCGGGGCCGAGGACAAGGATATCGAGCCTGTCGGCAACCAGTCGTCGAATACCTCCCATCCGTCCTATCGCATGGCGAGCGGGCGAGGACCAGAGATACCGGCGCCCCTTGCTCCTAGAACCGGGTCGCCAGCACCCGGTCGGGCGGGGCGTGGCCGTCGGCGAAGGCGCGGATGTTGATGAGGACGCGCTCGCCCATCGCGATGCGGCCCTCGAGCGTCGCCGAGCCCATGTGCGGCAGGCAGACCACGTTGTCGAGCGCGAGCAGCCGCCGGTCGACCTCCGGCTCGCGCGCATAGACGTCGAGCCCGGCGCCGGCGATCTCGCGCCGCTCGAGCGCGCGCAGCAGCGCCGCCTCGTCGACGACCTCGCCGCGCGCGGTGTTCACCAGCACGGCATGCGGGCGCAGCAGCGCCAGGCGGCGGGCCGAGAGCAGGTGGAAGGTGGCGGGCGTGTGGGGGCAGTTGATCGACAGCACGTCCGCCTGGCCCAGCATCTGGTCGAGGCTCTCCCACCAGGTCGCGCCGAGCTCGGCCTCCGCCTCGGGCGGAAGGCGCCGGCGGTTGTGGTAGTGGATCGACATGCCGAAGCCGCGCGCGCGGCGCGCCAGCGCGCTGCCGATGCGGCCCATGCCGAGGATGGCGAGGCGCTTGCCGCCGGGCCGGTGGCCGAGCATCGAGGTGGGGCTCCAGCCCTCCCATTCCCCCGCGCGCACCAGACGCGCGCCCTCGACCAGGCGGCGCATGACGGCAAGGACCAGCGCCATGGTCATGTCGGCCGTGTCCTCGGTCAGGACGCCGGGCGTGTTGGTGACGAGGATGCCGCGCCGCTTCGCCGCGTCGAGGTCGATGTGGTCGACGCCGTTGCCGAAGGAGGCGATCAGCCTGAGCCGCGGGCCGGCGGCGTCGATCACGGCGGCGGGGATGCGGTCGGTCACGGTCGGCACCAGCACGTCGGCCCGGCCGACGGCCTCGAGGAGCTCGCGCTCGCCGAAGGGCCGGTCCTCGCGGTTCAGCCGCGCGTCGAAGAGCTCGCGCAGCCTGGTCTCGATGCGGTCCGGGAGCTTGCGGGTGACGACGACCAGCGGGGTCTTGCCGGGCATGGCTCTCGCCTGGGGAAGGGGCGGGGGACCGGTAGCAAGCTGGTCCTTCTCCTGTAAAGCGGGCCCTGTTTGTCCTATAGAGGCGGCGCGATGCAGCCTCGATCCCGCTCCATCCTCCTCGCCATGGCGCTCCTCGCCGCCCTGGCCGCCCCCGGCGCCTGGGCCCAGGGGCGCGCCGCGCGCGACGGCGAATCCATGCCGCGCTGGCAGAGCCTGAAGTCCGACAACGTCAACCTGCGCGTCGGCCCGGGAAACCAGCACCCAATCGAATGGGTCGTGAAGCGCCGCCACCTGCCGGTGCGCGTGCTCGCCGAATCCGACCAGTGGCGCAAGGTGCGGGACTCCAACGGGACCGAGGGCTGGATCAGCCGCGCGCTGCTCTCCGGCGCGCGCTACGGCGTGGTGACCGGCGAGATCCGCGCCCTGCGCCTTGATCCGTCCACCGACGCGGTGGCGGTGGCGCGGCTCGAGCCTGGCGTCGTCGGCAAGCTGCTCGAGTGCCGCGACGCCTGGTGCCGCATGGAAGCCGGCGGCTTCCGCGGCTGGATCGCGCGCGCGGAGTTCTGGGGCACCGACCCGGGCGAGAACTTCCGCTGAGGCCGCTGGCGGCGGGCGCGGGGTTGCGCGCCCCCGCCGCGCCCCCGCAAGATCCCTCCCGGCCGCGCCGCGCATCCGCGGCGCAAGGAGGGAGATCCATGGACAAGCCGAATGCATTCCGGGCCGGCGCGCTGGCGCTCGGGCTCGTGCTGGCCGCGGGGGCGGCGACGATGGCGGAGGCGAAGACCTTCCGCCTCGCCATCAACGCCGACGCCTCGACGCTCGACCCGCACGCTCAGAACTCGCAGGTGAACTTCGCCATCCTGCTGCAGGCCTACGAGCCGCTGGTCGGCCGCGACAAGGACCTGAAGCCGGTGCCGGTACTCGCCACGCGCTGGGAGGCGGTCGAGCCGATGCGCTGGCGCTTCTTCCTGCGCCCCGGCGTCAGGTTCCACGACGGCGCGACTCTCTCGGCCGACGACGTCGTGTTCAGCTACCGCCGCGCGCTGGAGCGGACGTCGAACGTCACGATCTACATCGACAGCGTCTCCGGCATCGAGAAGGTCGACGACCTGACGGTCGACATCACGACCAAGTACCCGGACGCGGTGCTGCCCGAGAAGATGAGCCGCATCTTCGTCATGAACCGCGCCTGGGCGGAGGCCAACAAGTCGACCGTGCCGCAGAACGTCGCCGCCAAGGAGGAGACCTTCGCCGCGCGCAACATGAACGGCACCGGTCCCTTCATGCTCAGGAGCCGCGACACCGACACGCGCACGGTGATGGCCCGCCACCCGTCCTACTGGGGCCGCGTCGAGGGCAACGTCACGGAATACGTGCACCTCACCATCTCGTCGGACGCGACGCGCATCGCGGCGCTGCTGTCGGGCGACGTCGACATCGTCATCAACGTGCCGCCCAACGACGTCGCCAAGCTCAAGGCCGACCAGCGCATCAAGGTGATCGAGGGCCAGGAGAACCGAACGGTGTTCCTCGGCTTCGACCAGTCGAAGGACGAGCTGCAGTTCTCGTCGGTCAAGGGCAGGAACCCGCTCAAGGACCTGCGCGTGCGCCAGGCTATCGCGCACGCCATCGACGTCGAGGCGATCATCCGCCGCGTGCTGCGCGGCCAGGGCATCGCCTCGGGCTCGATGTGGACGCACTACGTCAATGGCTTCGACAGGTCGATCGAGCAGGCGCGCCTGCCGCTCGACCGCGACAAGTCGAAGCGCCTGCTCGCCGAGGCCGGCTACCCGAACGGCTTCGACCTCACGCTCGACTGCCCGGTCGGCGCCTATGACGAGGTCTGCGTCGCCATCGCGCCGATGCTCGCGCAGGTCGGCATCCAGCTGAAGGTGAACACCCTGCCGCCCGGGCAGATGTTCCCGCGCATCGCGCGCGGCGAGACCAGCTTCTACGGACTGTCCTGGGGCGTGCCGACCTACGACGCGATGTACACGCTGCGCGGCATCATGATGAGCCGCGCCAAGGTCGGCGGCTCGTCGTGGAACGGCGGCGGCTACTCGAACGCCGAGTTCGACGCGCTGGTGGAGAAGGCGCAGGTGGAGCCGGATCCCGAGAAGCGCCGCGGCATGATCCGCGACGCGCACCGCATGCACAATGCCGAGGTCGGGCATCTCGTGCTGTACCACATGATGATCCCCTGGGCGATGTCGGCCAAGGTGAACGCGCCGCATCGCGCGGACAACCAGCTCGAGATCCGCTACGTCTCCGTCGACTGACGGGGCGCGCCGGAAGGGGCTAGGGGGCGGCTCCCGGCCGGGAGCCGCCCCCTTTGCATTCGTGCCCCGCGCCGCGGCGCGGGGGCGGCTTCACTCCGCGAAGTCGCGCGCCAGCGCCTCGCGCGCCTGGCCCGAGAGCATGGCCATGTGGCTGTACTCGGGATGGTCGATGCCGACGATGACCTGCGTGGAGGCATCGCGGAAGCGCGCGACCTGGGCGGGCGAGAAGTCGAAGTGCACGAAATGCACCGAGCTCGTCTTGCCGTCCGCCTTGGTGCGCTCCACGTCGCCCTCGGGGCGCGCGGAGATGCGCTCGCCGCCGATCGAGACGAACATGTGGCGCTCGATCCCGCCGAGCCGCGCGAGCGTGCGGGCGCGGCGCTCGGCGTCTTCGATCTCCAGCATCACCGTGGCGACCAGCTCGCTGCCCTTCGGGATCAGCGGGTTGTAGGCGCTGAGCTCGTCGGCGATCTGCTCCTCGCCGCCCTTCTCGATGAAGAGCATCTCGTGCACCTGGTGCCACATCGTGCGGTAGTTCTCGAAGTAGAACGTCGCGAAGGGGCCGACCGACACGCGGCGCAGCTTCTTCATCTCGACGATGTCGGCGCGCAGCGCGCTGCGCTCGCGGCCATAGACGTCGGCGGGCAGGATGTCGGCGCGGGTGATCTGCGTCTTCATGGCGGCAAGCATCTCGTCCTCTCTGCTTCGGGTGGGGGCGGGCTCAGGCCAGGCCGTAGGCCTTCGCGAAGAGCTCGATCGGGTGCTTCGGCTCGGGCGCCTTGCCGCCTTCGCCCATGCGGTCGATCACCTGCGCGAGGTGGTCGCCCGCCAGCGGGCACTCGGAGGCGAGATGCGCCTTGCCGGACTTCGCGGCCGCGCGCGCGGCCGGCTTGCCGACCTTCACCGCGACCTCGAAATTCTCCTTCATGATCCCCCAGCTGCCGCCATGGCCCGAGCAGCGCTCGATCACCTGCACATCGGGCTCGGGGATCAGGCGCAGCATCTCGGCCGCCTTCGGGCCCATGTTCTGGGCGCGCGAATGGCAGGCGATGTGGACGGTGACGCCGCCCTCGAGCGGCCGCAGGCCGGGCGCCAGGCCATGGCGCTTGTGGATGTCGACCACGTACTCCGTGATGTCGAAGGTCGCCTGGGCAAGCTTCCTGACCAGCGGGTCCTCGGGCACGATCAGCGGCCACTCGAACTTGAGCATCAGCGCGCAGGACGGCACGAGCGCGACGATGTCCCAGCCCTGGTCGATCAGCGGCGAGAAATGCGCGGCGGTGGCCTTCGCGGCGGCGGCGACCTTCTCGAGCTCGCCGCGCTCGAGCTGCGGCATGCCGCAGCAGCGCGGGTACTCGACGCGCGTCTCGACGCCGTTATGGGCGAGCACGCCGCGCGCGGCCATGCCGATCGCGGGGTCGTTGTAGTTGACGAAGCAGGTCGCGTAGAGCGCGGCCTTGCGCTGGCCGAAGGCCGGCGCCTCGGGATTGGGCGAGGCCGGATCGGCGCGGTCGCGCATCTTGAAGGTCGCGGTGTTGAACTTCGGCAGGCGCGCCTCGCGGTGCACGCCGAGCGCCTTCTCCATCAGCGGGCGGGTGAGCGCGTTGCCCTCCTTCGAGGCCCAGTTCGCGATCGGCGCGGCCAGCGCGGCCAGCTTGCCGTTGCGGTCCGTCTGGGTAAGCGCCGCCTCGTTCCACTTCACGCCGTTCTTGCGCGCGTCGATGGCGCGGGCGCGGAGCATCAGGTGCGGGAAGTCGAGGTTCCACTCGTGCGGCGGCACGTAGGGGCACTTGGTGAGGAAGCACATGTCGCAGAGCGTGCAGGCGTCCACGACTTCCTTGAGCTGCTGCGTCGACAGGTCCTCGACGCTCTCGTTCGGCGCGCTGTCGACGAAGTCGAAGAGCTTGGGGAAGGAGTCGCAGAGATTGAAGCAGCGCCGGCAGCCATGGCAGATGTCGTAGACGCGGCGCAGCTCGGCCTCGAGCTTGGCCTCGTCCCAGAAATCGGGGTTGTGCCAGTCGATCGGGTGCCTGGTCGGTGCCTCGAGGCTGCCTTCGCGCATCGTCGTGTTCCCCTTCCCTCGCGTCAGTCCTTGCGGCACGCACGCGCGTGCCGGCGCCGCGGACCGCGCGTCGCGCGCGGCCCGCGGCGCCGTCGGGATGCCGATTACTTCGCCATCTCGTTGAGGGTCCTCTGGAACTTGCCGGCGTGGCTCTTCTCGGCCTTCGCCAGGGTCTCGAACCAGTCGGCGATCTCGTCGAAGCCCTCCTCGCGGGCCGACTTCGCCATGCCCGGGTACATGTCGGTGTACTCGTGCGTCTCGCCCGCGATCGCGGCCTTCAGGTTGTCGGACGTGGTGCCGATCGGCAGGCCGGTCGCCGGGTCGCCCGACTCCTGGAGGAACTCGAGATGGCCGTGCGCATGGCCGGTCTCGCCCTCGGCGGTGGAGCGGAACACGACGGCGACGTCGTTGTGGCCCTCGACGTCGGCCTTCTGCGCGAAATAGAGGTAGCGGCGGTTCGCCTGGCTCTCGCCAGCGAACGCGGCCTTCAGGTTCTCCTCGGTCTTCGTACCCTTGAGCTTCGGCATCGGTTTCTCTCCTCCGGAATTGCCCTGGCGCCGCGCCGGCATGGCTCGGCCGTCGCGGCGCGGGGAGAGGTAGAGGGCCGGAAGCAGCAAGTCAATAGTCTGGAGAGGTTCCAGACTGGTTTTCAGCTATCGGGGAAAATTGACCTATCAGGTCCTGAAGACGCGCAGGATGACGTCCATGCGGCGAAGCGCCATGCCCTCGGGCAACCTCGGCGTCGCGCTGACCTGGACGCCGCTGGCCGGAATGTCGATCAGCTCGCCCGTCGGCTCGACGAGGATGTGGTGGTGTTCGGAGGCGTTGGTGTCGAAATACGACCGCCCCGCCTCGACCACCACTTCCCTCAATACGCCGGCGGCGGTGAACTGGTTCAGCGTGTTGTAGATCGTGGCCAGCGAGACGCGCACACCCGCGGCGGCCGCCTCCGCGTGGAGCTGGTCCGCGGTGACATGGCGGTCGCCGCGCTCGAACAGCAGGCGCACCAGCGCCAGGCGCTGGCGCGTCGGGCGCAGGCCGTGGCGCTTGAGCCGCTCGAGGGCCTGGGTGAAGGGGCGGATCCCGGTCATGCCGGCTGAATATCAGCGGCTCGCCGAAAATGTCCAGCCCCGGCGAGTGGATCGGCCGCAGGCTGGAAGCTTTACACGTCGTCGGGTCAATCGCCGGAGGCGATCCGGTCGACCAGTTCCTTCACCGTCGGGATGAAGCCGTTGGTGTAGAATGGGTCTTCCGAGAAGCGATAGGCGTTGTGCCCGGCGAACATCAGCTGGGTGTCGACGTCGCTGGTATGCGCGATGTCCTGCAGCGTCTTCTGGATGCAGAAGGAGCGCGGGTCGGCCTTCTTGCCGGTCGTGCCCTCCTCGTTCTGCGCCCAGTTGGAGAACATGCAGGCCGAGAGGCAGCCCATGCAGTCCACCTGGTCGCGCAGGATCGCCGCGGCGCGCGCCGGCGTGACGAAGATCAGGGTCGAGTCGGGCGTGCGCAGCGCCTCGGTATGGCCCTGCGCCATCCATTCCAGCGCGTGCGCGCGATCGGCCGGCGCGAGATGGACCTTGCGGCCGCGCGCGCCGATCGCGAGCTCCTCCGTCATCTCGCCCACGGGGGCGGTGGCGTAGGGCACCTGGTGGCGCGAGCGTTCCTCGAGTTCGCGCAGGAACGGGTTGATCACCGCCGAGGAATAGAAGCCGGTCGGCGAGAAGCGGTGCAGCAGGATGTCGCCCTTGCGCAGGTGCAGGAGGCGCTCCTTCCACTCCCTGCTGATCGGGCTTTCCTGCGTCAGCAGCGGGCGGGTGCCGAACTGGAAGGCGATCGGGCCGACATCCGGGTTGTCGAGGAACTCCGCCCATTCGCGCAGGAACCACACGCCGCCCGCCATCACGATCGGCGTCTGGTGCAGGCCGAACTCGTTCATCTGCTTGCGCAGCTCGACGATGCGCGGCAGCGGCGGCTCGGGCTTGCGCGGGTCCTCGGCGTTGGACAGGCCGTTATGCCCGCCCGCCAGCCACGGGTCCTCGTAGACCACCGCGCCGAGGCCGTCGCGGAACTTGTGGTAGGACCGCTTCCACAGCGCGCGGAAGGCGCGGGCCGAGGAGATGATCGGGTAGTAGTAGACGCCGTAGCGCGCGCAGATCTCGGCGACCTTGTAGGGCATCCCCGCGCCGCAGGTGACGCCGTGCACGAGGCCCTTCGCGCCCTCGAGGATGCCGTGGAGGATGCGTTCGGCGGCGGCCATCTCCCACAGGATGTTCATGTGGATGCGGCCATTGCCGCCCGAGGTCTCGTGCGCGATGCGCGCCTGGGCGATGCCGCCGCGGATCGAGTGCGCGATAAGCTCCTCGTGGCGCTCGCGCCGCGTGCGGCCATGGTAGTGCTGCTCCATGAGCCTGCCGTCGGCGTCGTAGGAATCCGCGTTGACGCCGGAGAACGTCCCGACGCCGCCGGCGCGCGCCCAGGCGCCCGAGCTCTCGCCGTTGGACACCGAGATGCCCTTGCCGCCCTCCACCAGGGGGAGGACCTCGCGTCCGGAGATGACGAGCGGCTTGAGGGCGAACATGAAGGCGGTTTCCCGTCTGGCGTCCTGGAGCAGGGAGACTAGCGTCGTGGCCCGCGGCTTCGCGCGCGGTGGACGTTCCTAGCGCAGCCTCGGCGGGTTTGAAAGGCCCGCGCGCCCGCCGGGCCGCGCCCAGCTCACGCGATGGCGGCGGCGATCGCGCCGGGCACGTCGCTGATCAGGCTGTCGGCGCCCCAGCCGCGGATCTCCACCGCGCGCGCGGCGTCGTTGACGGTCCAGACCAGCACGGGGAAGCCGTGGCGATGCGCCTCCTCGACATGGGCGCGCTCGAGGTGCCGGAAGCCCGGATGGATCGTGGCGCAGCCCAGCGCGCGCGCGGCGCCGATCCAGTCGCCCTCGAGCCGCTCGGCCAGGTAGCCGCGCGGTAGGGCCGGCGCCGCCTCGCGCGCGGCCTCCAGCGACGCCGCCTTGAAGGACGAGATGACGGGCACGGGCGCGCCGGCGGGCCAGCTGCGCGCGACCACGGCGAGCGCCGCGTGGCTGGTCTCGCGCTCGAGGCCGGGGCAGGGCTTGACCTCGAGGTTGAAGCCCATGCCCAGCGACAGCAGCAGGGCGAGCGATTCCTCCAGCGTCGGGATGCGCGCGCCGCGGAAGCGGTCGCCGAAGACCGCGGGGCAGCCCGCGTCGATGCGCGAGATCTCCGCGAGCGTCATGTCGCGCACGGCGCCGCGCGCGTCGGTGGTGCGGTCGACCGTCTCGTCATGGATGAGCACGGGCACGCCGTCGCGCGTCAGCTTGACGTCGAACTCGACCCAGGTCGCGCCCTCCTCGTGCGCGCGGCGCAGCCCGGCCAGCGTGTTCTCCGGCGCGTTGGTGCGCGCGCCGCGATGGCCGATGATCGTCGGGACCTGCATGTTCTCGCTCCTCAGCCGGCGAAGGGATCGGCGACGCGCGGCCAGTAGGGCAGGCGCCGCTTCGTGTAGGGGATCGACTCGAAGCTCGGCGCGATCGACCCGGGCGTCGCGACGTAGCGTATCGCGGCGGCGATGGGCGCGAAGCCCGCGTGGAAATGCTGCGTCGACTTCACGACCACGATGCGCTTGCGCGCGAGCTCGATGCCCAGCTTCTCGAAGCCGTCGGGATGGAAGGGCTGGGTGCGCGCGGTGTTGAGGACGATGTCGATGCCGCCCGCCTTGATCCAGGCCGTCGTGCCCATCGCGCTGGTGCCGCCGCTGAGCCCGGTCTGGCGATGGTCCTCGACCACGCGGCGCACCGTCGCCACGAGGTCGACGGGGTCGCCGGAGACGGGGCCGCACTTGCCGCCGACGCGCAGCTCGAGCGTCGCGCCCTCGCCCGCCTCGGCGCAGAAGCGCACGGCGACCGGGTCCCAGAAATGCCCGATCGCCGCGTCGCGCACGCCGCGCTCGACCAGCCGCCGCAGCACGAAGGTGCTGTCCGACGGCGCGCCGCCGCCGGCGTTGTCGGCGACCTCGGCGAGCACGACCGGCCCGCGCGGCGCGGCCAGCGCGGCGTCGATCGCGGCGTCGACCGTGTCGTGCGCGGTATGCGTGGCGTCGCGCATCGCGAAGACCTCGGCGGCGAGGCGCGCGGCGAGCGCGCGCGCCTTCGCCTCGTCGCCATCCGCGACCACCACGGTCTTCGCGCCCACGTCGGCGACGTCGCCCCAGGGGAAGCCATGGCCGAACGAGACGGAGAGGATCCCGTCGCGCCCCTCGAGCGCGGCCATGCGCGCGACGAAGGACTTCATCGGCTCGACCGGCGTGCGCCACATGTCGACCATGCGGCAGTCGTGGAAGGCCATCACCGGCCGGATCTCGCCGCGCGCGGCGCGCGTCACCAGGTCGTAGACCTCGTGCGCGCGGTCGGCCGCGTCGACATGCGGGTATTCCTTGTACGCGACGATGACGTCGCAGGCCGTGCGCATCGCCTCGGTGAGGTGGCAATGCAGGTCGAGCTCCATGCCGATCGGCACGCCGGGCCCGACGATCGCGCGCACCGCCGCGGCGACGTCGCCCTCGCAGTCGTCCTGGCCATGCGCGACCATCGCGCCGTGCATGAACAGCATGACCGCGTCGACCGGCATCGCCGCGCGCAGGTCCTCGAGGATCGCCGCCTTGAACTTCGCGTAGGCCGCGGCGAGGGTGCGCCCGGCGGGCGCCGCGTAGGCGCAGAGCCCTTCCGCGACCTCGTGGCCGTCGCGCTCGGCGCGCTCGCGCCAGACGATCAGCGGGATGTTGCCGCCCGTGGGGGGCTGGCGCGAGCCGTCGCCGCGCCTGAGCATGCGCTCGGCGAAGCTGCGCTCGCCGGTCGGGATCGGCGAGAAGGTGTTGGTCTCGGTGACGAGCGAGGCGGTGAAGATGCGCATGCGCGGCGGGCTCCGTTGCGGGCGCGCCCAGCCTGCCGCGCGCAGGGCGCACCGCGCCAGCCTTTCCCGACCCCCGGCTCCCCTCCCGTCCGCGCGCGAGCGCGGATGGGAGGGGTGGCGCCGCGCGGCAGCGCGACGACGGGGAGGGCGATGGTGCCGGAGGCCGGGCGCAGAGCACGGACTCCGGCGGTGAGGCGCGCCTGGCGCGGCGCGCGGGCCCCGGCGGTCAGACGCCGATCGATGCGCTATTCCGCCGCGATGGCGGGGCAGCTCGGCTCGTGGCGGGTGGCGTGGAGCAGGTCGTCGAGATGGCGCGCGATCGCGCCCATGCCCGAGCGGCCGGCACGCGCCTCGGCTTCCGGGTTGTAGTTGGTGTTCGTGTTGACGTCGTAGGTGTAGGCCACGCCCTGCGCGTCGACGATGAACTCGATGCCCGCGACGCCGATCTCGTTGGCCGCGAGGAAGGCCTCGTAGCGCGCGACCAGCGGGCTCGCGAAGCCCTCGACGACCTCGAAGCGCGCGCCTGGCGCGACGGCGGGGCAGGCCGCGCCCGCCTCGGCCACGCACTGGTCGGCGGG
>VGDA01000028.1 GCA_016869915.1 Alphaproteobacteria bacterium | reverse complement strand
CCTCTACTCCGTGCGCTTCGACGCGCGCGAACTCTGGGGCGCGGACGCGCCTCGGCGCGACGCGGTCTTCATCGACCTCTGGGAGCCCTATCTCGAGGCGGCGCCGTGAGCCTTCCGCCCCTCGAGGCCCTGCCGCGCATCCCGCGCGACGCCGAGGGCCCCGTCTTCCGCGAGCCCTGGGAGGCGGAGGCCTTCGCGCTCGCGGTCGCGCTCCACCGCGCGGGAACCTTCACCTGGACCGAGTGGGCCGCCGCGCTGGCGGACGAGATCGCCGGCGCGAAGGCGGCGGGCGATCCCGACCTCGGCGACACCTACTACCGGCACTGGCTGGCGGCGCTGGAGAAGCTCGTCGCCCGCGCGCGGCTCGCGACGCCGGGCGAGATCTCCACGCGCGCCGCGGCGATCGAGCACGCCCGCGCGCGCGACCATGGCCACGATCACGACCATGATCACGGCCATGATCACGGCCACGATCACGAGCATGGACATGACCACGACAACCACCGCGGGCACGGCCACGGGCCTTCCTCCCCACGCATGACGAAAGGCGACAGCACGTGATCCCCCGCTACAGCCGCCCCGAGATGGCCGCCATCTGGGAGCCAGAGAACCGTTTTCGCATCTGGTTCGAGATCGAGGCCCATGCCTGCGACGCGCAGGCCGCGCTCGGCATCATCCCGAAGAGCGCCGCGCGCGAGGTCTGGCGGAAGGGCAAGTGGGAGATCGATCGCATCGACGCGATCGAGCGCGAGACCAAGCACGACGTCATCGCCTTCCTGACCAACCTCGCCGAGCATGTCGGGCCGGCGGCGCGCTTCGTGCACCAGGGCATGACGTCGTCGGACGTGCTCGACACGTGCCTCGCGGTGCAGCTCGACCAGGCCTCGGCGCTCCTGCTCGCCGCGATCGACCGGCTTCTCGCGGCGCTCGAGGCGCGCGCGAAGGAGCACAAGATGACCCCGACCATCGGGCGCAGCCACGGCATCCATGCCGAGCCCGTGACCTTCGGGCTCAAGCTCGCCGGCTACTGGGCGGAGTTCGCGCGCAACCGCGCGCGCCTCGAGGCCGCGCGGCGCGAGGTCGCGACCTGCGCCATCTCGGGCGCGGTCGGCACCTTCGCGCATGTCGATCCGCGCGTGGAGGCGCATGTCGCGCGCAAGCTCGGCCTCGCGGTCGAGCCCGTGTCGACGCAGGTAATCCCGCGCGACCGCCACGCGATGTTCTTCGCGACGCTTGGCGTGGTCGCGTCTTCGCTCGAGCGCCTCGCCGTCGAGATACGCCATCTCCAGCGCACCGAACTGCGCGAGGCGGAAGAGTTCTTCTCCGCCGGGCAGAAGGGCTCGTCGGCCATGCCGCACAAGCGCAACCCGGTCCTGTCGGAGAACATCACCGGCCTGGCGCGCCTCGTGCGCGGCATGGCGATCCCGGCGATGGAGAACGTCGCGCTGTGGCACGAGCGCGACATCTCGCATTCCTCGGTGGAACGCGTGATCGCTCCCGACGCGACGATCGCGCTGGACTTCGCGCTGCACCGCGCGGCGGGGATGATCGAGAAGCTGGTCGTCTACCCGGAGATGATGCAGCGCAACCTCGACGCGCTTGGCGGGCTGGTGCATTCGCAGCGCGTCCTGCTCGCGCTCACCCAGGCCGGCGTGAGCCGCGAGGATGCCTATCGCATCGTCCAGTCCAACGCGATGGCCACCTGGCGCGAGGGCGGGTCGTTCAAGGACCGGCTGCTCGCCGATCCCGTGGTCGGCAGGTTCCTGAAGAAGCGCGAGGTCGAGGCGATGTTCGACCTCGCGCACCACTTCAGGCGGGTGGACGCGATCTTCCGCCGGGTCTTCGCCGCGAGGCCGAAGGCGAAGCGCCCGGCGCGGCGCCGCGTCAGGCCTGCTTGAGGATCTGCTCCTTGGCGGTGGCGAGGAGCTTCTCCACCTCGGCGCGGACGACGCCTTCGCCGACGGAGAGGCCCTTGGCCTTGAGGTCGCCGGCGACCTTCTGCAGGACGTCGTCGTCGCCGGGCTTCTCGAAGTCGGCCATCACGACGCTCTTGGCGTAGGCCTCGAGGTCCGCGCCCGCGAGGCCCATCTGCCTGCCGGCCCACTCGCCGAGCAGCTTGTTGCGCCGCGCGTTGACTTTGAACTTGAGCTCCTGGTCGTGCTTGTACTGGTTCTCGAAGGCCTTCTGTCGGTCGTCGAAGCCCGTCATGGCGGCACCGTTCCTCGTCTAGTGGGGTCGCGCGGTATATAGCGGCGGGTGCGCCGCTCCGCCATATGCTGGCCACCGGAAACGCGAATGTGCACCCTCGTCCTCCACCGCCGCCCGGGACATCCCTTGCCCCTCGCCGTCGCGGCGAACCGCGACGAGATGGCCGACCGGCCCTGGCTTCCGCCCGGCCGGCACTGGCCCGACCGGCCCGAGGTCTTCGCCGGCCTCGACCAGCTCGCCGGAGGCACCTGGCTCGGCGTCAACGACCACGGCGTCTTCGCCTCGGTCCTCAACCGCCGCAATTCGCTTGGCCCGGCCCCGGGCCTGCGCTCGCGCGGGGAACTGGTGCTCGACGCGCTGGACCATGCGGACGCCGTCGTGGCCGCCAGCGCGCTCGCGGACATCGACGCGCGCGCCTGGCGCGGCTTCAACCTGGTCGTCGCCGACGACCGCGACGCGTTCTGGATCCGCGGGAGCGGGCCTGAAGGCCCCGCGCGGCCACGGGTCGTCGCCCTGCCCGCCGGCACGACGATGCTGACGGCCTCCGACGCCAACGACGCGGCCGATCCGCGCATCGCGCTTCACCTGCCGCGCTGGCGCGCGCATCCGCCGCCCGCGGAGCCCGGCGACGACTGGAGCGGCTGGGAGGAAATGCTCGCGAGCCGCGAAGGCGACCCGGAGCGGCGCGAGGCCATGAACTTCCGCCTCCCCTCGGGGTTCGGCACGGTCTGCAGCACCATCGTCGCCCTGCCTGCCGCGGGCCGGCCCGGGGACGGCCACCACCCCTTCCTCCGCTTCGGGAACGGCCATCCAGGACCCGTCGCCTGGCGGACGCTGCTGCCAGGGTCGGGGGCGGGCGGCGTTGCGACTCGGTCGGGCGCGACGCTATAAGGCTGCGCGCCCGGTCCCGCGAACTCCGCGCGGCCGCACGCGACCCAGGCGATCCGCCGCGTCCGCTTCCTGGGCCGGCGGGCGGCCCCAGCGAGAGGCGCATGTCCCGACGCAAGCAGATCTACGAAGGCAAGGCGAAGATCCTCTACGAGGGGCCCGAGCCGGGCACGCTGGTCCAGTACTTCAAGGACGACGCGACGGCCTTCAACGCCAAGAAGAAGGGCGTGATCACCGGCAAGGGCGTGCTCAACAACCGCATCTCGGAATACCTGATGATGCGGCTCGAGGAGGTCGGCGTGCCGACCCATTTCGTGCGCCGCCTCAACATGCGCGAGCAGCTCGTGCGAGAGGTGGAGATCGTCCCCATCGAGGTCGTCGTGCGCAACGTCGCCGCGGGGTCCTTCTCGCAGCGCTACGGCGTGCCGGAAGGCCAGGCCCTGCCGCGCTCGATCGTCGAGTACTACTACAAGAACGACGAGCTCGGGGACCCGATGGTCGCCGAGGAGCACATCACCGCCTTCGGCTGGGCCTCGACCCAGGACCTCGACGACATCATGGCGCTGTCGCTGCGCATCAACGACTTCCTGACCGGGCTCTTCCTCGGCGTCGGTCTCAAGCTCATCGACTTCAAGCTCGAGTTCGGCCGCCACTGGAACGAGCACGACGAGATGCGCATCGTCCTAGCCGACGAGATCAGCCCCGACACGTCCCGCCTCTGGGACGTCAAGACCAACGAGAAGATGGACAAGGACCGCTTCCGCCGCGACCTCGGCAACGTCGAGGAGGCGTATCGCGAGGTGGCGCGCCGCCTCGGCATCTTCCCCGAGGGCGGCCCCCAGGACCTCAAGGGTCCGAAGACGATGCAGTGAGGACCGGTGCGATGAAGGCGAAGGTTCACGTCACCCTCAAGAACGGCGTCCTCGACCCGCAGGGACAGGCGATCCTCGCGGCGCTCGGCCATCTCGGCTTCGGCGGCGTGACGGATGTCCGCCAGGGCCGCTACATCGTGCTCGACATCGCGGAGACCGACCACGCCAGGGCGGAGGCAGCGGTCAAGGCGATGTGCGAGAAGCTGCTCGCCAACACCGTGATCGAGAACTACCAGTTCGAGCTCGTCCCCTGATGCGCCGCGCGACGCGGCGCGCGCGGAGCGCAGGCGCATGAAATCGGCAGTCATCGTCTTCCCGGGATCGAACCGCGAGGGCGACATCGCCCACGCGATCCGATCGGCGACCGGCTCGAGCCCCGCCATCGTGTGGCATGCGGAGGCCACGCTGCCGACGGCCGACCTCGTCGTGCTGCCCGGCGGCTTCTCCTATGGCGACTACCTGCGCACCGGCGCCATCGCGGCCCATTCCCCGATCATGCGCGAGGTCCGCGCGCGCGCCGAGGCTGGCGTGCCGGTGCTCGGCGTGTGCAACGGCTTCCAGATCCTGGCCGAGGCCCGGCTCGTGCCGGGCGTCCTCCTGCCCAACGCCAGCCTCAGGTTCATCTGCCGCGACGTGCACCTGCGCGTGGAGCGCGCCGACACGCTCTTCACGTCCCGCTACGCGCGGGGCGAGGTGATGCGCGTGCCCTGCGCCCACCACGACGGCAACTACTTCGCCGACCCCGCGACGCTGGACCGGATCGAGGGCGAGGGCCAGGTCGCGTTCCGCTATTGCCGGCCGGACGGCGCGGTCGACGCCGGCGCGAACCCGAACGGCTCGGCGCGCAACATCGCCGGCGTGTTCAACGCGCGGCGCAACGTGCTCGGCATGATGCCGCATCCGGAGAACGCCATCGAGGCACTGCTCGGCTCCACGGATGGCAGGAAACTCTTCGAGGGCCTCGTCGAGGCGGTGGCGCGATGACCGGTCAACGACCCAACGACCTGATGGGGCTCACGCCCGCGGAATACGACCGCGCGGTGGAGATCATGGGCAGGCACCCGAACCGGACCGAGCTCGGCATCTTCTCGGTGATGTGGTCCGAGCACTGCTCCTACAAGTCGTCCAAGCGCTGGCTCAAGACGCTCCCGACCACCGCGCCCTGGGTGATCTGCGGGCCCGGCGAGAACGCGGGCGTGATCGACATCGGCGACGGCGACGCGGTGGTCTTCAAGATCGAGAGCCACAACCACCCCTCCTACATCGAGCCCTACCAGGGCGCGGCGACGGGCGTCGGCGGGATCCTGCGAGACGTCTTCACGATGGGCGCGCGGCCGGTCGCCAACCTCAACGCCCTACGCTTCGGCGACCCCTCGCATCCGCGCACGCGCGGCCTCGTGGCGGGCGTGGTCGCGGGCATCGGCGGCTACGGCAACTGCGTGGGCGTGCCGACCGTCGGCGGCGAGACGAACTTCCACGCCAGCTACAACGGCAACTGCCTCGTCAACGCGATGACCGTCGGCATCGCGAAGGCTGACCGCATCTTCTACGCCAAGGCCTCCGGGCCGGGTAACTCGGTCGTCTATGTCGGCGCGAAGACCGGGCGAGACGGCATCCATGGCGCGACCATGGCCTCCGCCGAGTTCGACGAGAACTCCGAGGAGAAGCGCCCGACCGTGCAGGTCGGCGACCCGTTCAAGGAGAAGCTGCTGATAGAGGCCTGCCTCGAGCTGATGGCGACCGACGCGATCGTCGCGATCCAGGACATGGGTGCGGCTGGCCTGACCTCCTCCTCCACGGAGATGGCGGGCAAGGGCGGCCTCGGCATCGAGCTGCAGCTCGACCGCGTGCCGATGCGCGAGCAGGGCATGACCGCCTACGAGATCATGCTCTCCGAGAGCCAGGAGCGCATGCTGATGATCCTCCGCCCCGGCGCCGAGGACATCGCCAACCGCATCTTCGCCAAGTACGAGCTCGACTGCGTGGCGATCGGCACGCTCACCGACACGGGTCGCCTCGTGCTGCGGATGGGCGACAGCGTCGAGGCGGACATGCCGATCGCGCCGGTCTCCGAGGCCGCGCCCGAGTACGACCGCCCGTGGACGCCCGCGCCGGGTCGCCCGCGGATCGACGCGGCCTCCGTCCCCGCGCACGCCGCCGGCGCGGCGCTGGAGCGGCTCATGGGCTGCCCGGACCTCGCCTCGCGGCGCTGGATCTGGGAGCAGTACGACTACCTCATCCGCGGCCAGACCGTGGTCCGCCCCGGCGGCGACGCCAGCGTGGTGCGACTGCCGGAGGGCGGCAAGGCGCTGGCCCTCACAGTCGACTGCACGCCGCGCTACTGCCACGCCGACCCCGAGGTCGGCGGCATGCAGGCCGTCGCGGAGACCTACCGCAACATCTCCGCGACTGGCGCGCGCCCGCTCGCCATCACGGACAACATGAACTTCGGCAACCCCGAGCGGCCGGAGATCATGGGGCAGTTCGTCGGCTGCATCTCCGGCATGCGCAAGGCCTGCGAGGCGCTCGACTACCCGGTCGTGTCGGGGAACGTGTCGCTCTACAACGAGACCTCGGGCGCGGCGATCATGCCCGCGCCGGTGATCGGCGGCGTCGGCCTGCTCGCCGACGCGGCGAAGGCGGTCGGCATCGCCCCGCGCGGCGCAGGCGAGACGCTCCTCCTCGTCGGCAGGACCGAGGGCTGGCTCGGCGCGTCGCTCTACCTGCGCGAGATCTGCGGGCGCGAGGATGGCGCGCCGCCGCCCGTTGACCTCGCGGCGGAGCGCCGCAACGGCGAGTTCGTGCGCGCGGCTATCGATGCCGGCCTCGTCTCGGCCTGCCACGACGTCTCGGATGGCGGCCTGCTCGTGGCCGTCGCGGAGATGGCGCTCGCCTCCGGCCTCGGCGCGGAGCTGCGCCCCGCGCCGGCAGGCAGGCCGCCCCATGGCTGGTGGTTCGGCGAGGACCAGTCCCGCTACGTCCTCGCGACGCGCGATCCGGCCGCCGTGGCGGGCCGCGCCACCGAGGCTGGCGTGGAGGTGGTCGAGCTGGGCCGGACCGGCGCGGAGCCGCGTTTGACACTCCACGGCGAGGTTCCTATACCGCTCGACGGGTTGCGCGCCGCGCACGAGGCCTGGCTGCCGCGCTTCATGGCCGGCGCCTCCTGAACACCGACGAGCCGAGGTTCCAGATGCCGATGCCGGCTGCCGAGATCGAGCGACTGATCCGCGAGGCCCTGCCCGACGCGCAGGTGACCATAGAGGACCTGCGCGGCGACGGCGACCACTACTCGGCGAGCGTCGTCTCGGCCGCCTTCCGCGGCAAGACGCGGGTTCAGCAGCACCAGATGGTCTACGCCGCCCTCAAGGGCCGGATGGGCAACGAGCTGCACGCCATGGCGCTGCAGACCGGCGTTCCCTGACGGCCAGCCCCCTTCCAGCAGGAGACAGACATGACCGACGCGACCGTTGCACAGCGCATCAAGGACGACATCTCGAGCAACGACGTCGTCCTCTACATGAAGGGGACGCCGGTCTTCCCGATGTGCGGCTTCTCCGCCGCCGTCGTCCAGGTGCTCAGCCAGATGGGCGTCAAGTTCAAGGGCATCAACGTGCTCGAGGACCCCTCGATCCGCCAGGGCATCAAGGACTTCTCCAATTGGCCGACCATCCCGCAGCTCTACGTGAAGGGCGAGTTCGTGGGCGGCTGCGACATCGTGCGCGAGATGTCGGAGAGCGGCGAGCTGCAGGCGCTGCTGGGCGAGCGCGGGGTCGAGACCAAGCCCTCCTGAGGTTCTGGCTGAACCTGAGGAAATCTGCCCAAGAATCTGGAATGGAAACAGGATTTCCATCCAGTCCCTGAAACGAAAACGGCCCGGCGTCGCGAGACGCCGGACCGTTCTGCTTCGGGCCGAGGCCCGGATCGATCAGCGCGAGTAGAACTCGACCACCAGGTTCGGTTCCATCTGCACGGGGTACGGAACGTCCCCGAGCTTCGGCGCGCGCACGAAGGTGCCCTTGAGCGCCTTCTCATCGAGGGACAGGTAGTCCGGCACCTGGCGCTCGCCGGAGGCCTGCGCCGCGAGGACCTGCTGGAGTTCCCGGGAGTCCTGCCGGATCTCGACGGTGTCGCCGTCCTCGACGACGTAGGACGAGATGTTGACCCGCTTGCCGTTCACGCGCACATGGCCGTGGCTGACCAGCTGGCGCGCCTGGAACGGGGTGACGGCGAACTTGAGGCGGTAGACGACGGCGTCGAGGCGACGCTCGAGCAGCTGGATCAGGTTCTCTCCGGTGTCGCCGCGGCGGCGGGCCGCCTCGGTGTAGATCTTGCGGAACTGGCGCTCGGTGATGTTGGCGTAGTAGCCCTTGAGCTTCTGCTTCGCCTGCAGCTGCGTGCCGAAATCGGAGGGCTTCTTGCGCCGCGCGCCATGCTGGCCCGGGCCGGAATCCGTGCTGGGCGCCTTCGCGCGGCCCCAGAGGTTCACGCCAAGCCGGCGGGCGATCTTGTACTTCGCGTTCGTGCGCTTGCTCATCGATCTCGGATCCGGGAAAGAGGTGGTCTGCGGCGGCGAACGCCCCGCGAAACAGGCCGCGGTAGATACCCGCCCGGGACGCGGCCCGTCAACCGCCAATCGGCCCCGCCCCGCCTCCCCGCCCCGGCCCGTCGCCGGCAGCGGCCCTCTTGGCCGCCCTGGACCCGGGCGCGGGCGATGCATGGGGTCGCTCGGTGAGGCCCGTCACGACGCCCTGCAGCGTGTTGACCTCGTGGCGCATGAGGCCGGCACGCTGGAAGATCGCCCGGATGTTCCGGACCATGGTCGGGCGCATCTCCGGGTCGCGCAGGAACCCGCAGGCGTCGAGCGCCCCCTCCAGGCGGGAGAAGAATCCCAGGAGCTCGGACTTGGTCGCCGGCACGGCCCGGTTGGCGACGAGTTCGCGCTCCGGCGTCTGGTCGGCCGCCTGCCACCATTCGTAGCCCATCACCAGGACCGCCTGGGCCAGGTTGAGCGAGTTGAAGCCCGGGTTGAGAGGGATGGAGACCTGGACCTCGGCGACGCTCACCTCGTCGCTCTCCAGCCCGGTGCGCTCCGGCCCGAAGAGGATCCCCGGTCGCCCGCCAGCCGCCGAAAGCGCCCGCATCTGCGCGGCGGCCGCGCGCGGGGTGACGACCTCCTTCACCATGCCGCGCCGTCGCGGGCAGGTCGCGAAGACCGTGTGCAGGTCGCCAACCGCCTCGTCGAGCGTCGCGAAGACCCGCGCCGCGCGCAGCACGCCGTCGGCATGGGTGGCCGCCGCGATCGCGCGCGGATGGTCCGGCGGCTCGTCCGGCGAGACGAGGCGCAGTTCGTCGAGGCCGCAATTGAGCATGGCGCGCGCCGCCATGCCGATGTTCTCGGCAAGCTGCGGCCGGACGAGCACGACGACCGGCCTGGCGCTCACGTGGCGCCGTCCCTCGAGAGCTTCCACGAGATCGCGTCGTGCAGCGCGTCATAGGAGGCGTCGATCACGTTCGCGGAGACGCCGACCGTCGACCAGTGGCGCGCCGCGCCCGCGTGCCCTCCATGGTCCGCGCTCTCGATCATCACGCGCGTGACGGCCCGCGTCCCGTCCTCCGGCGTGAGGATGCGCACCTTATAGTCGACGAGACGCATGCCGCCGAGCGCGGGGTACATCGGCACGAGCGCCGCGCGCAGCGCGCCGTCGAGCGCGTTGACCGGGCCATTGCCCTCCCCGACCGTCAGGAAGCGCTGGCCGCGCGCGTCGAGCTTCACCGTCGCCTCGGACAGCGTCGTCGCCTCGCCGCGCGCGTCCGTGCGCCGCTCGGTGATGACGCGGAACGACACCAGCGAGAAGAAGTCGGGCACGCGCCCGAGCGCGCGGCGCGCGAGGAGCTCGAAGCTCGCCTCCGCGCCGTCATAGGCGAAGCCGTCGTGCTCGCGGCGCTTCACCTCGTCGACGAGGCGCTGCACGCGCGGGTCGCCGGGGGCGATGTCGAGGCCGAGGTCGCGGAACCGCGCGAGGATGTTGGCCCGGCCGGCCTGGTCCGAGACGACGACCTCGCGCCGGTTGCCGACGCTCTCGGGCGGCACGTGCTCGTAGGTGCGCGGGTCCTTCTCGACGGCCGAGACGTGCACGCCGCCCTTGTGGGCGAAGGCGCTGGCGCCGACATAGGCCGCGCCGCGCGCCGGCGGCCGGTTCAGCCGGTCGTCGAGCAGGCGCGAGACATGGGTGAGCCGCCGCAGCCGCTCGGGCGTCACGCCGGTCTCGCAGCCGAGCTTGAGGACCAGGCTGGGGATGATCGAGGTGAGGTTGGCGTTGCCGCAGCGCTCGCCGAGCCCGTTGAGCGTGCCCTGCACCTGCCGCGCGCCGGCGCGCACCGCGACCAGCGAGTTGGCGACGGCGTTGCCGGTGTCGTCGTGGCAATGGATGCCGAGCCGGTCGCCGGGGACGAGCGAGGCCATTTCGCCGACGATGCGCTCCACCTCGTGCGGCAGCGTCCCGCCATTGGTGTCGCAGAGCACGATCCAGCGCGCGCCGGCGTCGCGCGCGGCGCGCAGGCAGTCGCGGGCGAAGCCGGGATTGGCCTTGTAGCCGTCGAAGAAATGCTCGGCGTCGAAGATCGCCTCTCGGCCGCGCGCCACGACCTCGGCGATCGAGCCGCCGATCATGTCGACGCCTTCGACGAGGTCGACGCCCAGCGCCTCGCGGAGGTGGAAGTCCCAGGTCTTCCCGAACAGGGTCACCACCGGGGAGCCGGCGCCGATCACGGCGCTCAGCCCGGGATCGTTTTCCGCCGAGCGGCCGGCGCGCCGGGTCATCCCGAAGGAGGCGAGCCGCGCATGGCCGAGGCGCGGCGCCGCGGAGAAGAAGGCGTCGTCGGTCGGGTTGGCGCCGGGCCAGCCGCCCTCGACGTAGTCGAGGCCGAGGCCGTCGAGCGCCTCGGCGATCGCGCGCTTGTCGGCGACGCCGAAATCGACGCCCTGGGTCTGCGCGCCGTCGCGCAGCGTCGTGTCGTAGAGATGGACGCGGTCGGCCATGGTCAGGTCCTCCGCCAGGTCGTTCCCCCGGCCCCGTCCTCGAGCAGGACGCCACGGGCCTTCAGCGCGTCGCGGATCCGATCCGCCTCCGCGAAGTCGCGGGCCTTGCGCGCGGCGAGGCGCGCGGCGATCAGCGCCTCGATCTCCTCCGCCGACGGGCCGTCGGCCGAAGGCGCGCCTCCGGCGAACCATTCCTCCGGCGTCGATGCGAGCAGGCCGAGGAAGCGCCCGCTCGCGAGGAGCTCGGCGGCGAAGGCGCGCCCGCGCCCGGCCTCGCCGCGCGCCAACTCGTCGAACACGGAGGTCGCGAGCAGGCTCAGCCGCGCGACCGCGCCCGGCGTGTTGAGGTCGTCGCCGAGCAGCGAGAGCAGGTCGCCGAGCGGCGCGGCGGCGGCCTCGGCCTCGAAGGCGGCACGGTCGGCGCCCGCCGCGCCGCGCTGGACCGCGCGCTGCCAGCGGTCGAGGTTCTCGCGCGCCTGGCGCAGCCCCGCCTCGGTGAAGTCGAGCGGCGCGCGGTAGTGCGTCTTGAGCAGGAGCAGGCGGATCGCCTCGCCCGGCCAGCGCGCGAGCAGGTCGCGCACGGTAAGGAAGTTGCCGAGGCTCTTCGACATCTTCTCGCCATTCACGACCAGGAAGCCGTTATGCATCCAGGTATGCGCCATGGTGCCGCCATGGGCGCACTCGGACTGCGCGATCTCGTTCTCGTGGTGCGGGAAGATCAGGTCGTGGCCGCCGCCATGGATGTCGAAGTGCCGGCCGAGATGCGCGGCGCTCATGGCGGAGCACTCGATGTGCCAGCCCGGGCGCCCGCGTCCCCAGGGCGAGTTCCAGCCGGGCTGGACCGGCGTGCTGGGCTTCCACAGCACGAAGTCGGCGGGATCCTTCTTGTAGGGCGCGACGTCGACGCGCGCGCCCGCGACCTGCTCGTCGCGCGAGCGGCCGGACAGCTTGCCGTAGTCGGCATCGCTCGGCACGTGGAAGAGCACGTGGCCCTCCGCGACATAGGCGTTACCCGCGGCGAGCAGCCGCTCGATGACCTCGATCATCTCGCCGATGTGCTGGGTCGTGCGCGGCTGGACGCTGGGTTCGAGGGCGCCGAGGGCGCGCATGTCCTCGAAATAGGCCTCGGCCGTGCGGCGGGTGATGTCCTCGATCGGCTCGCCGGTGTCGAGGTGCCGCTGGATGATCTTGTCGTCGATGTCCGTGATGTTCCGCACGTAGGTCACGGCATCCGCGCCATGGACCCTGCGCAGCAGGCGGAACAGCACGTCGAAGACGACGACCGGGCGCGCGTTGCCGATATGCGCCCAGTCGTAGACAGTGGGGCCGCAGACATACATGCGCACGCGCGCGGGATCGATCGGGACGAAGGGCCCCTTCGAGCGCGTCAGCGTGTTGTGGAACTGCAGCGTGGGAAGCGAGGGCATGGCGGCACCGGGGCTGGTCGGCACTGGACGTGGAAAGGCGTGTCGGCGGGCATCAACAGCCCGACGTAATTCGCTCTCCGATGCCGCGCGCCTTGCCCATGGGCCGTCCCGTGTCCTGTCCTGGTCGCACCCCGGCCCTCAGGCCGTGCCGCCGCGCAGGCGCGCTTCCGCACGCGCGCGGCCAAGGATCGGTAGCAGGGTTTTCAGCTCGGGTCCATGCTCCCTGCCCGTGAGCGCGAGGCGCAGCGGCATGAACAGCGCCTTGCCCTTGCGCCCGCTCGCGGCGGAGACCGCGGCGGTCCAGGCGCCCCAGATGCGCGCGTCCCACGGCTCCGGGGGAAGCAGGTCGGCGGCAGCCGCGAGGAAGTCGCGCTCGCCGCCGGACGGCGCCAGCGCCTCGCGGCAGATGGCCCACCAGTCACGCGCATCGGCGACCCGCGACAGGTTGGCGCGGATCGCCTCCCAGAAGGCGGCATCGATGCCGCCAAGGCCGAGCGCCGCCAGCCGCGGCGCCGCTGCCTCGAAGGGCATGGCATGGACGAGCGGCGCGTTGAGCCGGCGAAGCTCCTCCACGTCGAGCTTCGGCGAGGCCCTGCCGAAGCGCGACAGGTCGAAGCCCGCGACCAGCGCCTCGAGCGACGCCATGGGCTCGACGGGGTCGGAGGTCCCCAGCCGCGCCAGGAGCGCGTTGATCGCCATCGGCTCCAGCCCCTCCTCGTCGCGCAGCACGCCGACGGAGAGGCTGCCCAGGCGCTTGGAGAGGTTGTGGCCGCCGGCATCGGTCAGCAGAGGGAAATGCACGAAGGCAGGGGGCTCGACGGCGCCGAGCGCGCGGAAGAGCTGGATCTGGACCGCGGTGTTCGCGACATGGTCCTCGCCGCGGATGACATGGGTGATGGCGAAGTCGATGTCGTCCACCACCGAGGCCAGCGTGTAGGTCGGCGAGCCGTCGGCGCGCAGCAGCACCGGGTCGCTCAGCGATGCGCCCTCGAAGATGACCGGGCCGCGTATGCCATCGGTCCAGGCCACCTCGCCAGCCTCGAGCAGGAAGCGCCAGTGCGGCCTGCGGCCCTTGGCCTCCAGCGCCCGGCGCGCCGCGTCGTCGAGGCGCAGGGCGGCGCGGTCATAGGGCTGCGGCCCGCCGCCCGCCGCGCGCAGCCTGCGCAGGCCGAGTTCCTCCTCGGTCTCGTAGCAGGGATAGAGCCGGCCCGCTTCGCGCAGGGCCTGGGCGGCGCCGGCGTAGCGCGCCAGGCGGTCCGACTGCCGCGCGATCTCGTCCCAGTGCAGCCCGAGCCACCGGAGGTCCGCCTCGATCGCATCGGCGAAGGCCGTGGTCGAGCGCGCGCGGTCCGTGTCGTCGAGGCGCAGCAGCATCCGCCCGCCGTGGCGACGCGCGAAGAGCCAGTTCACCAGCGCGCCGCGCACGTTGCCGAGATGGATGAGGCCCGTGGGGCTGGGCGCGAAGCGCACCTTCACGTCGGCCATCACGCCCTGTCCGTCGACGCGCGCGGCGCTCACGCGCCGCCGGCGCGGAAGCCGTTGGTGATCGGGTAGCGCCGGTCGCGGCCGAAGGCGCGGCTCGAGATCTTCACGCCGGGAGGAGCCTGGCGGCGCTTGTATTCCGCGAGGTCGAGCATCCGCCAGACGCGCCGCACATAGGCCTCGTCGTGGCCGCGCGCGACGATGTCCGCGACCTTCATCTCGCGCTCGACCAGGCAGTCGAGGATGTCGTCGAGCTGCGCGTAGGGCCCGAGCGACGCCTCGTCCGTCTGGCCGGGCTTGAGCTCGGCCGTCGGCGGCTTGGTGATCACGCGCTCCGGCATCACCGGCCCCGCGGGCCCGAGCCAGCCCTCGAGCCTGTGGGCGTTACGCCAGCGGCAGAGCGCGAAGACAGTCGTCTTGTAGACGTCCTTGAGCACCGCGTAGCCGCCGCACATGTCGCCGTAGAGGGTGGCGTAGCCGACCGACATCTCCGACTTGTTGCCGGTCGACACGACCATGTGCCCGAACTTGTTCGACAGCGCCATCAGCGTCAGCCCGCGCGCGCGCGACTGGATGTTCTCCTCGGTGATGTCGGGCGCTGCGCCGGCGAAGGATGGCGCGAGCATGCCGCCGAAGGCCTGCATCGCCGGCTCGATCGAGATCGTGTCGCAGCGCACGCCCAGCAGGCGCGCGACCTCGGCCGCGTCCTCGAGGCTCTCGCGGCTCGTGTAGGGCGACGGCATCATCACCGTGCGCACCTTGCCGGCGCCGAGCGCGTCGACCGCGATCGCCGCCGTCAGGGCGGAATCGATGCCTCCGGACAGCCCCAGGATCACGCCGGGGAAGCGGTTCTTGCGCACGTAGTCGCCGAGCCCGAGCACGAGCGCGCCATAGATCGCCGCGAGGTCGCCGGGCGGCGGCTCCAGCGGGCCGCCCGCGCAGGACAGCGCGCCATCCGCGCCGCGCGTCCAGCGCAGCGTCGACACGCCCTCGCGGAACCACGGCGCCTGCAGGACGAGGCGCCGGTCCGCGCCGAGCGCGAAGGACGCGCCGTCGTAGACGATCTCGTCCTGGCCGCCGACCTGGTTGACGTAGACGAGCGGCAGGCCGGTCTCGACGACGCGCGCCACGGCGAGGTCCATGCGCCGTCCGGCCTTGCCGGCCTCGTAGGGGCTGCCATTGGGCACGAGCAGGATCTCCGAGCCGCTCTCGGCGAGCGTCTCGGCGACGTCCGGCGTCCACATGTCCTCGCAGACCAGCACGCCGATGCGCGCGCCGCGGAACTGCAGCGGGCCCTGGGGCGGGCCGGGGGCGAAGACGCGCTTGTCGTCGAAGACGCCGTAGTTCGGCAGGTCCTGCTTGAAGCGCTGGCCTGCGACGCGCCCGCCATCGAGCAGAAGCGCCGCGTTGTAGGGCTTGTCGCCCTCCACCCAGGGCGCGCCGACGAGCATGGCCGGCCCGCCATCGGCGGTATCGCGCGCGAGGTCCTCGACCGCGGCGCGGCAGGCGTCGAGGAAGGCGGGCTTGAGGACGAGGTCCTCGGGCTGGTAGCCGGCGACGGAGAGTTCGGGGAAGGCCACGAGATCCGCGCCCTGCGCGGCCGCCTCGGCGCGGGCGGCGCGGATGCGCGCGGCGTTGCCGCGCAGGTCGCCGACGGTCGGGTTGACCTGGGCGACGGCGATGGCGA
>VGDA01000027.1 GCA_016869915.1 Alphaproteobacteria bacterium | reverse complement strand
CGGCGGTCGTCGCGCGGCATGGCGGCGCTTTCCCCTCCGACGCGCAGGCGCTGCGCGCGCTTCCCGGGATCGGCCCCTACACGGCGGGTGCGATCGCCGCGATCGCCTTCGACCGCCGCGCGCTGGCCGTCGACGGCAATGTCGAGCGCGTCGCCGCGCGGCTCGCCGCGATCGCGACGCCGCTGCCGGCGGCGAAGGCGGAGATAGGCGAGGTCGCGGCCTCGCTCATGCCGCGTGCGCGGCCCGGCGACTTCGCCCAGGCGCTGATGGACCTCGGCGCCACGACCTGCACGCCGCGCGCGCCGTCCTGCGGTCGCTGCCCGCTTGCCGCCGGCTGCGCCGCTCGCGCGACGGGCCGGCAGGAGGAGTTCCCGGTCAAGCCGCCGCGCCGCGCGCGGCCGCTGCGCCGCGGCGTCGCCTTCGTGCTGCGCGACGCGCGCGGCGCCGTGTGGCTCACGCGCCGCGCGGAGAAGGGGCTGCTCGGCGGCATGGTGCAGGTGCCGACGACCGACTGGATCGAGGGCGGGCCGGACGAGGCCAGCCGCGCGGCGGCGCGCCCCGCGCCCGGCCCGTGGCGCCTGCTCGGCGAGACAGTCCGCCACGTCTTCACGCATTTCGAGCTCGAGCTCGAGGTCGAGGTCGCGGTGGCGCGCCGTGCGCCGGATGGCGAGGGGCGATGGTGCGCGCCGGGCGACCTCGCGCGCGCCGGCCTGCCCTCGGTCTTCCGCAAGGTGGCCGCGGCGGCGACCGGAGGCGCGCGGCGGCGATGAAGTCCATCCTCGTGATCGAGGACGAGGAGGCGCTGCGCGACGACCTCGTCGACCTGCTGCGCAGCGCGCCGGGCGGCTACGAGGTCCTCGAGGCGCCGGAAGGCCGCGCGGGCCTCGCGCTGATCGAGGCGCGCCACCCCGACCTCGTGATCTGCGACAGGCTGATGCCGGGGATGGCGGGCCACGAGGTGCTGGAGGCGCTGCGCGCGCGCGGCCCCGAGTTCGCGGGGTTGCCCTTCGTGTTCCTCACCGCGCTCACCGACGCGCGCGACCGCGAGGCGGTGGCGGCGCTGAACCCGACGCTCTACCTCAGCAAGCCGATCGACCATGGCGCGCTCCTGCGCGCCATCGGCGAGTTGCTCGGCGAGCCCGGGCCGGGCCTCAGTTGAGCTCGGCGCGCAGCTTGGCGCGCAGAACGTCGATCGGCACGCGCTTGCCGCCATCGACCATGCACCAGAAGGTCCAGCCGTTGCAGGCCGGCGCGCCCTGCACCGCGGCGCCGACCTGGTGGATCGAGCCCTTGTGCTCCGCCGAGACCAGCGTGCCGTCGGCGCGCACGCGCGCCGTCCACCGACCGCTCGGGTCGCTCAGCACCTCTCCGGGCTGCAGCAGGCCGCGCTCGACGAGCCAGCCGAAGGGAATGCGCGGCTCGTCGCGCTTCGAGCCCGCTTGCGCGATCGTCTCGTCGTCGGCACGTCGCACGTCGGCGATGCGCCGGCGCGCGACCTCGGCGTAGATCTCGTCGCGCTCGATGCCGACGAAGCGGCGGCCGAGGCGCTTGGCGACCGCGCCGGTCGTGCCGCTGCCGAAGAAGGGATCGAGGATCACGTCGCCCACCTTCGACGACGCGACCACGACGCGGTGCAGCAGAGCCTCGGGCTTCTGTGTCGGGTGCGCCTTGCGCCCGGCCGAATCCTTGATGCGCTCGGATCCCGTGCAGATCGGGATGAACCAGTCGCTGCGCATCTGGATGTCGTCGTTGAGAGCCTTCATCGAGGCGTAGTTGAACGTGTAGCGGGACTTCTGGTCGCGCGCGGCCCAGATCATCGTCTCGTGCGCGTTGGTGAAGCGCCGGCCGCGGAAGTTCGGCATCGGGTTCGCCTTGCGCCACACGACGTCGTTGAGGACCCAGTAGCCGAGGTCCTGCAGCGCCGCGCCGAGCCGGAAGACGTTGTGGTAGCTGCCGATGACCCAGATCGTGCCATCGGGCCTGAGCACCCGGCGCGCCTCGGCGAGCCAGGCGCGGGTGAACCGGTCATAGGCCGCGAAGTCGCCGATCTGGTCCCAGGCGTCGTCGACCGCGTCGACCTTCGAGTTGTCGGGTCGGTGCAGCTCGCCGCGCAGCTGCAGGTTATAGGGCGGGTCTGCGAAGACCATGTCGACGCTGGCGTCGGGCATGGCGCGCATGAGCTCGAGGCAGTCGCCGACGAGCAGGCGGTTGCCCTCGCCGAGCTTGTCGGCGGCGGGGGCGGGCGGGGCGGCGGGGGACTGGGATCGGGCCATGGCGGCGGAATGTGAGTCCCGCCCGAGTCGCCGTCAATAGATAATTGGAATCAATGGCTTGCGAGACGTTCTTCAGAGGCTCATTCGCAACTGCGAAAGCGGCGCGAAGCTCAATCGGTGGTGGGGCGAGGGGCCGGCGACCGCGATCGCTTGTAGATGCGCGGCCGTCCCGTAGCCCATGTTGGCCTCCCATCCATAGGCGGGATGCCGCGGCGCAAGGCGGCGCATCGCGCGGTCGCGCAGCTCCTTCGCGACGATCGAGGCCGCCGCGATCGAGAAGGAACGCGCATCGCCGCCGACCACGGTGGTGACGCCGATGCCATCCCCGGCGAGGTCGCGCGGCGCGCGGTCGCCATCGACGAGGACATGCGCGGGAGAAGCGCCGAGCCGCGCGAGCGCGCGCCGCCAGGCGAGGAACGTGGCGCGCAGCGGATCGAGCGCGTCGACCTCGCGTGCCGACGCGGCGCCGGCCGCGAAGACGAGCTCGCCCCGCCGTGCCGCCGCGCGGATCGCGTCGAGCGCCTCCGCGCGTCGCGTCGCGGAGAGGCGCTTCGAATCGTCGACGAGGCCGCGCAGGATGCGCGGCACGCGCTTGCCCGGCACGACGACCGCCGCGGCGACCACGGGCCCGGCGAGAGGGCCGCGCCCGGCCTCGTCGAGGCCCGCGACGGGGCCATCGATGCGGCGCTCGAGCACGAAGCCCGGCATGGCTCAGCGTATGCCCGCGCGGATGAAGCTCTGCACGAACTGGCGCTGGAACAGCAGGAAGCCGACGAGCAGCGGCGCGGAGGTGAGCAGCGTCGCCGCGCAGATCAGCGCCCAGTCGATGCCCTGGTCGGAATGGGAGAAGATCTGCAGCCCGACGGTGAGCGGGCGCGTCTCCACCGAGTTGGTGACGATCAGCGGCCACAGGAAGTTGTTCCAGTGGTAGCTGACGGAGACGAGGCCGAAGGCGACGTAGACCGGCTTCGCCAGCGGCACGTAGACCTTCCACAGCATCATCAGGAAGGAGCAGCCCTCGACGCGCGCGGCCTCGTCGAGCTCGCGCGGCACGGTCTTGAAGGTCTGGCGTAGCAGGAAGATGCCGAAGGCCGACGCCATGTAGGGCAGGCCGATGCCGAGCAGCGTGTCGACCAGGCCCAGCTTGCGCAGCGTCTGGTAGTTCTCGACGATCAGCACCTCGGGCATGATCATGAGCTGCACGAGCACGAGCGCGAAGGCGACCTCGCGGCCGAAGAACTCGAAGCGCGCGAAGGCGTAGGCGGCGAGCGTCACGAGAACGAGCTGCACGGCGAGGATCATCGCGCAGAGCGCGATCGTGTTCGCGAAATAGCGGCCGAAGGGGGCGGCTTCCCACGCGGCGGCGAAGTTCAGCAGCGTCAGCGGCGCGAAGGCCTCGAAGCGGGCCTGGAACTCAGGCGGGTGGAACGCGGTCCAGGCGGCGTAGATCAGCGGCAGGAACCACAGCAGCCCGAGCAGCCAGGCGGCGCCGGTCTCGAAGACGCGCCAGAAACCGCGCGACTCCATCAGGTTGCCGCCTGCGGGCTCGCTCATCGGTAGTGGATCCTCTTCTCGAGGAAGAAATACTGGCCGAGCGCCAGCAGCGCCAGCAGCGCCAGCAGCACCATGGTCAGCGCTGCGCCGTAGGCGGTGTCCCAGAACTTGAAGGCGACCTCGTAGATGTAGAACAGCAGCAGCGAGCTGGCGTTGTCGGGGCCGCCCCTGGTGATCGCTACCACGTGGTCGACCAGCCGGAAGGAGTTGATCACGGCGTTCACCAGCACGAACAGCGTCGTCGGCATCAGCAGCGGGAAGATCACGCGCCGGAAGAAGTACCAGCGCGACGCGCCTTCCAGCGCCGCGGCATCGGCGAGCGCCGGCGGGACCTGCTGGAGCGCGGCAAGGTAGAAGATCATGAAGAAGCCAGCTTCCTTCCAGATCGTCATCACCATGAGCGCGCCCAGCACCGTGTCGCGCTCGCCCAGCCAGTTGGTGGCGCCGAACCCGAGGCTGCGCGCCACCTGGTCGATCAGCCCATAGTCGGGCGTGTAGAAGAACAGCCAGATGTTCGCGACCGCGATCATCGGCAGGACCGTGGGCGCGAAATAGGCCATGCGCAGGAAGCCGCGGCCGGCGAGCCTCTGGTTGACCCACAGCGCCATCAGGATGGCCAGCACGACCGAAGCCGGGATGGTGACGAGCGCGTAGAGGAGATTGTTCCACAGCGCCTGCAGGAACACCGGGTCCTCCAGCATCGTGCGGTACTGGTCGAGGCCGACGAAGCGCGCCGGTCGCCGGGCCTTCGGCGTGGTGTGCAGCGAATGCCAGAAGGTGGCGACCGCCGGCAGGTGCGTGAAGGCTCCCAGCAGGAGCGCGGCCGGCAGCAGCAGCAGCCAGCCATGGATGTTGGCGGAGAGCCGCGTCATGCGGGTCGGCATCCCCGTCCGCCGCGCGGCGGACGGGGATGCCGGGGCCGTCACTTGAAGGGGCGCAGGATGCGGTCGGCCTCGCGCTGGGCGTCTCGCATCGCCTGGTCGGCGGGCCTGGTGCCGGTGAGCGCGGCCTGCAGTCCGTCGTTGAGCGCCTTCACCACGCGCTGGTTCTCGTGGGTGGAGAACTCGGCCCAGGCATGCGGCAGCTGGTCGCGCGCGACCGCAGCCGCCGGGAAGCCGGCGACGTACTGCTTCATGCGCGCGGTCTCGAAGGCCGCCGGCGACACGGCGACGTAGCCGGTGTCGATGCCCCATTGCGCCGCGCGCTCCGGCTCGGTCACCCATTTCGCGAACTTGAGCGCCGCGGCGCGCTGCGCCGGCGTCGCCTTCTTGAACACGTAGATGTTCCCGCCGCCGGTCGGCGAGCCCAGGCGCTTGTTCGCCGGCATCATGCCGACGCCGAAATCGAACTTCGCGTTGGTGCGGATGTTGGTGAGGTTGCCGGTGGTCGTCCAGATGATCGCCACCTTGCGCTGGAAGAAATCCTGCGGCGTCGTGCCCCATTCGACGATGCCCGGCGGATGGATCTGGTGCCTGCGGCTGAGGTCGACCCAGTATTGCAGCGCCTCGATCACGCCCGGCCGGTCGAAATAGACCTCGTTGCCGGCGGCGTTCATGAGCCGCGCGTCGTTCTGCGTCGTCAGGGCCTGGAACAGCCAGTAGGGGAAACCGGAGCTCGGGATTGACACGCCCCATTGCGTGACGTTGCCCGCCGCGTCCTTCTTGGTCAGCCTGCGGCCCATCTCGACCAGCTCCGCCCAGGTCGCGGGCGGCTTCTCGGGATCGAGGCCCGCTTCCTTGAAGAGCTCCTTGTTCCAGTACTGCACGATGGTCGAGCGCTGGAAGGGGATGCCCCAGGTCTTGCCGCCGGTCTGGCTGTTCTCGAGGAAGCCCGGATAGAAGCCCGCGATCCAGGCCTTGTCCGCGGCGGTGTCCGAGATCTCCTCGAACGGGACGATCGCGTCCTCGTCGATCAGCGTGAACATGTCGGTGGACAGCAGGATCGCCAGATGCGGCGGCTCGCCGCCCTTGAGCGCGGTCAGCGTCTTGGTGATCGTGTCCTGATAGGAGCCGGTATAGACCGGCTTGATCCTGATCCCTGGGTTTTCCTTCTCGAAATCCGCGGCCATCTGGTCGATCAGCTTCGGGATCGGACCACCGACCGCGATCGGATAGTAGAACTGGAGCTCCTGGGCGTCCGCGCGCGCGCCCGAGAAGGCGCCGAGCGCGGCGAGCGCGATTCCCGCGAGCCAGCTGCGTCGAGTGCTTGCCATGGGTATTTCCTTTCCTCGGGGCGGATGATCAGCGGGCGACGCGCAGCCCCGTCCGCGCGTCGAAGAGATGGAGTGCGGCCGCCGGTAGCGCGACGCGCACGTGGCTGCCGGCGGCGTGGCCGAGCTGGCCCGGTGCCCGCAGCGAGAGGGTCTCCGCGCCGATGCGGCAGGCGAGCACCGTGTCGGCGCCGAGATATTCGGCGGCGACGATTTCGGCCTCGATGCCGCCGGCATCGGCAAGCACGACCGACTCGGGACGGATCCCCGCCACCAGGCCCTGCCCGGGGCCGGGCAGCAATGCCGGGCCGGTCGTGCCGCGGATCACCGGGCCGGCGGGACTGTCAGCGAGCTGGAGCAGGTTCATCGGCGGCATGCCGATGAAGCGCGCGGCGAAGCTCGTCGCCGGGGCCGCGTAGAGTTCCGCCGGCGGTGCGTCCTGCTCGACGCGCCCGCCGCGCATCAGCACCACCCGGTCCGCCATCGTCATCGCCTCGACCTGGTCGTGCGTCACGTAGACGAGGGTGATGCCGAGCTGGCGCTGCAGCGCCCGGATCTCGCGGCGCATCTCCTGGCGCAGCTGGGCGTCGAGGTTGGAGAGCGGCTCGTCCATCAGGCAGACCGGCGTCTCGGCGACGATCGCGCGGCCCAGCGCGACGCGCTGCTGCTGGCCGCCGGAGAGCTGCGAGGGCTTGCGCTCGAGCAGGCCGCCGAGGCCGAGCAGCGAGGCGGCGCGCTCCAGCCTGCGCTCGCGCTCCTCGCGCGGCAGGCGGCGCACGCGCAGCCCGAAGACGATGTTCTCCGCGACCGAGAGATGCGGGAACAGCGCATAGCTCTGGAACACCATCGACACGCCGCGCGCCGAGGGCGGCAGGGCGGTGACGTCGCGGCCGTCGATCAGGATGCGTCCCGCGCTCGCCCCCTCGAGCCCGGCGACGAGGCGCAGCGTCGTCGACTTGCCGCAGCCCGAGGGCCCCAGAAGGACGACGAAGGATCCCGCTGGCACGCGCAGGCTCACGCCGTCGACCGCGGTGGTATCGCCCCAACGCTTGCTCACGCCTTCGAGAACGATCTCGGACAATTGAATCCCCCGGCGCCACGCTGGATGCGCGAGTCGCATGAAACCCGCATGTCCATCTCGTGACAAGCGCGCGATGCAGGCCTCAGAAGAGGCTGGCCTGCCGCTCGTCGCCCGATGGCGGCCGGAAGAGCGACGCGTCGAGCGGCTGGCGCTCGCGCCCGAGGCCGAGTCGCTTGCTGGCCAGGCGGAAGCGGCGCGCGACCAGCGCGGCCTCCTCGCCCTCGCCGACGATGCGCGCGCCGAAGCGCGGGTCGTTGAGCGCGCCGCCGCGCATGCGCGCGACGCGCGCGAGCACGCGCGCCGCCTTGAGCGGCTCGTGCGCCTCCAGCCACTCGCGGAAGAGGTCCTTCACCTCGTGCGGCAGGCGCAGCATCGTGTAGCCCGCCGCCCGCGCGCCTGCGCGCGCCGCGGCCTCGAGCATCGGCTCGAGCTCGTGGTCGGTGAGCGCGGGGATCAGCGGCGCCGTCATCACGCCCACGTCGACCCCGGCGGCGGCGAGCCCCGCGATCGCCTCGAGGCGGCGCGCGGGGGAGGCGGCGCGCGGCTCGAGCCGGCGCGCGAGGCCGCGGTCGAGCGTCGTCAGGGACACGAAGACCCGCGCGAGGCGCTTGCGCGACATCGGGCCGAGGATGTCGGCGTCGCGCAGCACCAGCGCCGACTTGGTGACGATCGTCACCGGATGGTCCTGCGCGGCGAGCAGCTCGATCAGCGCGCGGGTGATGCGCAGCCCGCGCTCGGCGGGCTGGTACGGGTCGGTGTTGGTGCCGAAGGCGATCGGCGCGGGGCGGTAGCCGGGCCTCGCGAGCTCGGCGCGCAGCAGCCGCGCGGCGTCGGGCTTGAAGAAGATCCGCGTCTCGAAGTCGAGCCCCGCCGAGAGGCCGAGCCAGCCATGGGTCGGGCGCGCATAGCAGTAGACGCAGCCATGCTCGCAGCCGCGATAGGGGTTGATCGAGCGGTCGAACGGGATGTCCGGCGAGTCGTTGCGCGCGATGATGCTGCGGCTGGCGTCGGGCGACAGCGTGGTCGCCGGCCCCGGCGCGTCCTCGTCCTCGCTGGGCGCGGCCGTCGCCCAGCCATCGTCGATCGCGACGCGGCGATGCGCCTCGAAGCGACCATCGGGGTTGGAGATCGCGCCGCGGCCCTTGCGGGCGCGGGCGGGGAACTCGTGGTCCATGGGCCCGAAGTCTAGGCTGGCGGCGAGAACAAATAAAGAACGCTCGGCCGCGCGGGGCGGGGCGTCAGAACAGCCTTGGCCGCCAGATCGTCGTCTGCCGGAAAGTCCGGTCCTCGAGGTCGAGCGAGGTCTGCACCGCGTAGCTCGCGAGCTCTTCGATGCCGCTGTCCGGCATGTAGCCGCGGCCGGGATCCGCGATCAGCACCTCGGCGCCCGCGAGCATGCAGCGCCTGATCCAGGCGGTGGTGCGGTCGCCCATCTCCGCCTGGTAGTAGACGTCGCCGGCGATGACAACGTCGGCTGGCGAGCCGCGCCGCGAGAGCGGGTCCCCGCCGTCGAGCTCGATCTCGACGCCGTTGCGCCGCGCGTTGAGCGCGATCGCGCTCAGCGCCAGCGGGTCGATGTCGCAGGCGACGACGCGCGCGGCGCCCGCGCGCGCCGCCGCGATCGCGTCGATGCCGCTTCCGGCGGCGAAGACGAAGACGCTCTGCCCGCGCACGGCGTCGGGGTTGTCGAGCAGGAACCGCGCGAGCGCCTGCCCGCCGGGCCAGGCGAAGGCCCAGTAGGGTGGCTCGATCCCGCGCTGGGCCATGGCGTCTTCCGTCATGTGCCAGAGCGGCGTCATCTCCGCGGCGAGCAGCAGCTCGATCTCCGGCACCAGCGCGACATGGCCGGGCGAGGTATGCGCCAGCACGAAGGCGTCGCGCTCCGCCGGTGTCATGCCGCTCGCGCCGCGACGATGCCGGCAAGCAGGATCCAGCCGACGAAGCGGTTGGAGCGGAACGTCGCGAGGCAGTCGGCGGCGCTGTCGGTGTCGACGCGCCATGCCTGCCACGCCATCTGCGCGGTCGCCGCCGCGAGCGCGACCCAGAAGGGCCAGGAGAGGCCGGCGGCATGGCCGGCCGCCCCGAACAGGACCGCCGCCGCGGCGTAGAAGGCGAAGAGGGCCGGGCGCGTGCGGTCGCCCAGTCGCCGCGCGGAGGACTTCACGCCGACGAGCGCGTCGTCCTCCTTGTCCTGGTGCGCGTAGATCGTGTCGTAGCCCAGCGTCCATGCGATGCCGCCGGCGTAGAGCAGCAGCGCCGGGGCGCCGAGCGCGCCCGTGGCCGCGGTCCAGCCCATCAGCGCGCCCCAGTTGAAGGTCAGGCCGAGGAAGAATTGCGGCCACCAGGTCACGCGCTTCATCAGCGGATAGATGAAGACCAGGAGGAGCGACGCGACGCCGAGCGCGATCGTCGTCGCGTCGAATACGAGCAGGATGGCGAGCCCGGCGAGGAGCTGCGCGGCGAGGAAGGCGATCGCGCCGCGCGGCGTCACCGCGCCGGAGGGGATCGGGCGGTCGGCGGTGCGCGCGACGCGGCCGTCGAAGTCGCGGTCGACGATGTCGTTGTAGGTGCAGCCCGCGCCGCGCATCACGAAGGCGCCGACGGCGAAGAGCAGCAGGAAGCCGGGCGGGGGCAGGCCCGGCGATGCGAGCGCGAGGCCCCACCAGCACGGGAAGAGCAGGAGCCACGTGCCGATCGGCCGGTCGGCGCGCATCAGCCGCGCGTAGGGCTGCGCGGCGCGCGGGAGGTAGCGCGTGATCCAGCTCTCGCGCGGGATGTCGGAGGCCGTGGCCGTGCTCACGGCGCGTGAGATACCAGCGTGGCGCGGGCGAGCGCCAGCCCCGTCGCGCGCAGGCCGCCTATGCGCGGTGCTGGACGGGCTTCAGGTTCGGGAAGACGGCGAGCACCTCGGGGTCGAAGTCGCCGCGCGGGACCGGGTCGCGCCTGAAGTTCCCGTGGTCGTCGCGGCCGCGCACAAGCGTCGCCCAGGGCTGGTCGCCGCGCTGGCGCACATGCGGCGCGGCGTAGCGTATCGCGTAGCCGTAGCGCCGCGCCGCCGAGCGGTTCGGCGGCGAGCCATGCACGATCTTCACGTGGTGCAGCGACATCTGCCCCTCGTCGAGCAGCAGGCTCCGTCCCTGGCCGGGATCGACGTCGACCGCGATCTCCTCGTGGGTGAAGAGCATGTTGGCGCTGCCGGGGCTCGACTTCGCATGCGGGAACTGCGGCGCGCGATGCGTGCCCGGCACCACCTGCATGGCGCCGTTCTCGAGCGTGCTCGGCGCGAAGGCGACCCAGGCGGAGACGACGTCGTCCGGCTCGAGGCCCCAGTAGTATGAATCCTGGTGCCAGGCGACATAGGCGTCGTCGCGCGGCTCCTTCACGAACAGGCTCGACGACCAGCAGAGGATGTCCGGCCCGATCACCGACTCGACGGCGTCGAGGATGCGCGCGTCGTGGACGAGGTCGTAGAGGACGCGCAGCTTGAGGTGGCCCTTGTTGCGCAGGATGAGGGTCGCCTTCTCGCCCGAGGCGCGCTCCCATTCCTCGATCGCGTCGCGATGCCGCCTTGCCTCGTCGCGCGACAGGCAGTCGAGGGGATGCAGGTAGCCGTCGCGGCGATAGGCCTCGACCTGTGCCGGCGCGAGATGGTTGCCCATGCCGATGTCCTTCCCGCTGGCGATGCTGCCATGCGCCGCCGCGCCTGTCGCCGGGGAACGCGGCGCGCATCGGCGCGTTCTGCGCCGGGGGGAAGGGCGGCGCGCGGCGCGCCGTCGCCCGCCCGCGAGGAGGAGCGAGGGATGCCGATCGGCAAGGTCAAGTGGTTCGACCCGCGAAAGGGCTTCGGCTTCATCGAGCCGGAGGCGGGCGGCAAGGACGTGTTCGTGCACGTCTCCGCGGTGGAGCGCGCCGGGCTCTCCACCCTCGCCGAGGGGCAGCGCCTGTCCTACGACGTCACGGAGCAGCGCGGGAAGCCGGCGGCGGAGAACCTCAAGCCGCTCTGAGCGCGCGCCGCGGCGTCCCGTCGCGCGGCCCGCGCGGTCGCGGGGCCTCGCCGCAGGACAAGGTGACGCAGCGACGCGCCTCCCGTCCCGGCGCTCAATGCGCCTGCCGGCGCCGATGCCGGAAGGGAGGCACGCGCCGCCATGAAGGAAGCAAGCGCCGAGCTCCGCCTTCACCTCGTCGCGGCGATGGGCGAGCCGTCGCGCCGCGAGGCGTTCGACGACCCGCTCGATGCGATCGTCGCGGACCACGACCGCATCCGCGCGATGCTCGGCCTCGCGACGATGCTGGCGCGCGGCCGCGCGACGCCGCGCGTGCGCGAGATCACCGCGCGCGCCCTGCTCGCCTTCCTGCGCGTCGACCTCGACCGCCACCTCGAGGACGAGGAGACGCTGTTCTTCCCGATGCTGGAGCAGCGCCTCGCCCCCTCCGACCTGCTCGACCCGAGCCTGCGCCAGATGGCGGCCCAGCACGCCTCGACCCGCGCGGCGGCGTCGCTGCTGGCCGAGGAGTTCGCGCGCGTCGCCGATGATCCGGCGCCGCCACCGGGCGCGCGGCTGAGGCGCTGCGTGGCGGCATTCGCGCAGGCGAAGCACCGGCACATCGCGATCGAGAACGCGATGGTGCTGCCGCTGGCGCGCGCGCGGCTGACGGCGCGCGACTGGGGCGCGCTGGAGCGCGGGCTCGCCGCGCGGCGCGGCGCGCCAGCGCGGCTTCCCGCCTAGGCGCCGCGCCGCCTCGCGATGGTGCTGGCCCGCGCGGCGGATCCGCGCTAGCCCTTCGCCATGGACGAGAAGACGGCCCGGCCGGGCGTCCGCCTGCATTGCGCCGCGCCGCTCGCCGCGGGCGAGCCGGTCGAGCTCGGCGAGGCGCGCGCGCACTACCTGCGCAACGTCATGCGCATGCGCGCGGGCGACGGGATCGGCCTGTTCAACGCGGCGCACGGCGAATGGGCCGCGCGCGTCGAGTCGCTCTCGCGCTCCTCCTGCGTCGCCGTCCCCGTCGCCGCGCTGCGCCCGCCGGCGGCGGAGGACGGTCCCTGGCTGTGCTTCGCGCCGATCAAGCGCGCGCGGCTTGACGCCATGGTGGAGAAGGCGACGGAGCTCGGCGCATCGCGCCTCGTGCCCGTCTTCACGCGCCACACGGCGATGGAGCGCGTCAACGTCGAGCGCCTCGCCGCGATCGCGACCGAGGCCGCGGAGCAGTGCGAGCGCCTTTCCGTCCCGGAGATCTCGGCGCCGGCGACGCTCGAGGGCCTGCTCGCCGGCTGGCCCGCCGGCCGCGTGCTGGTCGTCGCCGACGAGAGCGGCGGCGGCGTGCCGATCGCCTCGGCGCTGGCGGGCGCCAGCGGCCCGCTCGCGATCCTGGCTGGCCCGGAGGGCGGGTTCGCGCGCGCCGAGCTTGACGCGCTGGCGCGCGCCGTGTTCGTTCGTCGCGTCGGCCTCGGGCCGCGCATCCTCAGGGCAGATACCGCGGCGATCGCCGCGCTCGCCATCCTCCAGGCCCTCGCGGGCGACGGCACCATCGCGCCGCGCGCGACGTGGCGGGACCGGGACGGCATCATCCACGGAGCCTAGCTTGTCCGCACCGCCGACCACCCAGGGCGAACCCATCGAGGGCCGCAGGCAGCTCGTCGAGTACCTCGCCGCCGGCTCGAAGCCGCGCGAGCAATGGCGCATCGGCACCGAGCACGAGAAGTTCGTCTTCCGCCTCTCGGACCTCCGCCGCCTGCCCTACGAGGGCGAGGGCGCGACGATCCGCGGCCTGCTCGAGGGGCTCGCCACGCGCCATGGCTGGACGCCGGTCGAGGAGGCAGGCAAGCCCATCGCCCTCACCCAGGGCCGCGCGAGCGTGACGCTCGAGCCGGGCGGGCAGTTCGAGCTCTCGGGCGCGCCGCTGGAGACCATCCACCAGACCTGCGACGAGGTGAGCCGCCACCTCGTCGAGTGCAAGGACGTCTGCGCCGGGCTCGGCGCGGGCATGCTCGGCCTCGGCTTCGACCCGAAATGGGCGCGCGAGGAGGTGCCCTGGATGCCGAAGGGGCGCTACGCGATCATGCGCGACTACATGCGCAAGAAGGGACGCCTGGGGCACGACATGATGCTGCGCACCTGCACCGTGCAGGTGAACCTCGACTACGCGTCCGAGGCGGACATGGTGCGCAAGTTCCGCGTGTCGCTGGCGCTGCAGCCGGTGGCGACGGCGCTGTTCGCCAACTCGCCCTTCCGCGACGGCGCGCCGAGCGGGCTGCTGTCGACGCGCAGCCATGTCTGGACCGACACGGATCCCGACCGCACCGGCATGCTCGGCTTCGTCTTCGACGAGGGCTTCGGCTTCGAGCGCTACGTCGACTACATCTGCGACGTGCCGATGTACTTCGTGTATCGCGGCGGCAGGTACCTCGACTTCAGCGGCCGCAGCTTCCGCGACTTCGTCGCCGGCCGCTTCAACGCCGAGTTCGGCGACGTGCCGCGCATCACCGACTACGTCGACCACCTGACCACGGCCTTCCCCGAGGTCAGGCTGAAGAAGTTCCTCGAGATGCGCGGCGCCGATGGCGGTCCGTGGAAGCGGATCTGCGCGCTGCCGGCCTTCTGGGTCGGCCTGCTCTACGACGACGGCGCGCTCGACGCGGCCTGGGACCTCGTCAGTGACTGGAGCGTCGCGGAGATGGAGGCGATGCGCGCGGACGCGCCGCGCCTCGGCCTGCGCACGCCGTTCCGCAAGGGCAGCCTGCAGGACGTCGCGCGCCGCGCCGTGTCCATCGCGGTCGAGGGCCTGCGCGCGCGCCGGCGCATGAACCGCATGGGCGATTCCGACGAGACGCATTTCCTCAACCCGCTGGTCGAGATCGCGCAGAGCGGGGTCACGCCGGCGGAACTCCTGCTCGAGCGCTTCCACGGCCCGTGGAAGGGCATCGTCGACCCGGCCTATGTCGAGGAAGCCTACTGACGGCGCCTCGCCTGCGCGCCACTCAGGCCCGCAGCCGCGCGTTCGACGGATCCCACGGCGATTCGCCGATCACCGTCGCGCGATGGGCCTTGCCCAGGATGGTGACCTCTAGCTTGGTGCCTTCCGCGGCGCAGTCCGGCCGCAGCATGGCCAGCGCCAGCGACTTGCCCACGCGCCATCCGTAGCCGCCGGAGGTGCATCGCCCGACCATCTCGCCGCCGCGGCGGATCGGCTCCGAGCCGCGCGCGTCGGCGTCCGTCACGCCGTGGACCTCGAGCGTGGCGAAGCGGTTGGCGAAGCCGCGCGCCTGCCAGGCGAGCAGAGCGTCGCGGCCGACGAAGGCGCCCTTGGCTGGCTGCACGAAGCGGTCGAGGCCGGATTCCAGCGCCGCGTACTCGATCGACAGCTCGCGCGGGATCAGCCGGTAGGACTTCTCGAGGCGCATCGAATCCATCGCGCGGATGCCGAACGGGCGCAGCTCGTGGCGCCGGCCTGCCTCGGCGAGGATGTCGAAGATCGTGTTCTGCATCTCGATCGGGTGGTGCAGCTCCCAGCCCAGCTCGCCTACGAAGTTGACGCGCAGCGCCTGCGCCTGCGCGTGGCCGATGTCGATCAAGCGCCCGGTGAGCCAGGGGAAGGCCGCGTTCGACAGGTCGGCGTCGGTGACCTCCTGCAGCAGCGCGCGCGATCGCGGGCCGGCGACGACCAGCACGCCGTGCTGCGTCGTCACCTTCTGCAGCTCGACGCTGCCGTCGCGCGGCATGCGCCGGCGCAGCTGCTCCCAGTCGTGGCGCTCGTAGGCGCCGGCGGACACGAGGTAGAATTCCTGCGGCCCGCGGCGGTGGACGGTGAACTCCGAACGCACGCCGCCATTCGCCGAGAGCAGGTGGCAGAGCGCGATGCGCCCCGTGGCCCTGGGCAGGCGATTGGCGAAGAGCCCGTCGAGCCAGGTCTCCGCGCCCGGGCCGCGGACCTCGAACTTCGCGAAGGCGCTCATGTCGAGCAACCCGACCTTCTCCGCGACGTGGCGGCATTCCGCGCCGACGAACTCGAAATGGTTGGAGCGCCGGAAGCTCCATCTCTCGCGCGGCCGCTCGCCCGGCGCCGCCGGCGGGTGGTTGTCGCGCAGCAGCGTGTCCGGCTTCGCGAGCGCGGCCTCGTCGAGGCCGTAGCCCGGGGGCGCGAACCAGTTCGGCCGCTCCCAGCCATAGACCGAGCCGAACACCGCGCCGAGGTCGCGCATGCGCTCGAAGCAGGGCGAGCGCCTGAGCGGGCGGGCCGCCGCGCGCTCCTCGTCGGGGTAGTGGATCGAGAAGACGTTCGCGTAGGCCTCCTCGTTCTTGCGCCGGAGGTAGCCGCGCGCGGCATGGGGGCCGAAGCGGCGGGGATCGACGCCCATCATGTCGATCGAGGGCTCGCCCTCGACGATCCACTCCGCGAGCTGCCAGCCCGCGCCGCCCGCCGCGGTGACGCCGAAGCTGTGGCCCTCGTTCAGCCAGAAGTTCGGGACGTCCCAGGCCGGCCCGACGATCGGGCTGCCATCGGGCGTGTAGGCGATGGCGCCGTTGTAGACCTTCTTGATGCCGACCTCGCCGAAGGCGGGCACGCGCGCGATCGCGGACTCGATGTGCGGCGCGAGCCGGTCTAGGTCCTCCTGGAAGAGCTCGTACTCGCTGTCGGCGCCCGGCCCGTCAACGTAGCAGGCCGGCGCGCCCGCCTCGTAGGGCCCGAGGATCAGGCCGCCATTCTCCTCGCGCATGTACCAGGAGGAATCGGACTCGCGCAGCACGCCCATCTCGGGCAGGCCGCGGCGATGGCGCTCGACGATCGCGGGATGGGGCTCGGTGACAATGTACTGGTGCTCGACCGGGATCACCGGCACGTCGATGCCGACCATCGCGCCGGTGCGGCGCGCGAAGTTCCCCGTCGCCGAGACGACGTGCTCGCAGGCGATGTCGCCGCGGTCGGTCCGCACGAGCCATTCGCCGCTGGCGCGGCGCTCGATCGCCAGCACGGTGGTGTTGCGGTTGATCTCCGCGCCGCGCGCGCGCGCGCCCTTCGCCAGCGCCTGCGTCAGGTCCGCGGGCTGGATGTAGCCGTCCTCGGGATGGCGGATGGCGCCGAGGATCCCGTCGACCTCGCAGAGCGGCCAGATCTCCCGGACCTGAGCGGGCGTCAGCAGCTCGACCCTGACGCCGATCGTCTCGGCGACGCCGGCGTAGAACATGTACTCGTCCCAGCGGTCCCTGGTCCGCGCGAGGCGGATGTTGGAGACCTGGCGGAAGCCGACGCCCTGCCCGGTCTCCGCCTCGAGCGTGCGGTAGAGCGCGACCGAGTACTTGTGGATCTGGCC